>DASYBP010000187.1:0-7198 GCA_036500715.1 Rhodopila sp. | reverse complement strand
ATACGCTTCGGCGACCGCCCGATCGCGCATTGCGTTTACCGTGGTTTCGCAGTGAAAATTTTGACCGGCGGGTTCGTCGTGCACGCCGAGCGCTAGTGTCCAGATTCGAAAGTCCGTCATAATGTGGATCAGCCGCTTTGCGGACTCTCGAATCGATACGGACACTAGCAAGCTATTGTTTTCTAGTGTGGTTAATGGTTCCGAAGTCCGCTCCGGAGATGATCCACAGTATGGCGGACTTCGGAACCACCACACTAGATGAACTTCACTTCCAGGATTTCGTAGGACCGATCGCCACCGGGGGCCGGCACCGAAATTGTATCGCCCACTTTCTTGCCGATCAGCGCCTTGGCGAGCGGCGAGGATATCGACAGACGCGACGACTTGATATCGGCCTCATAGACCCCGACGATCTGATAGGTCGATTCCTTGTCCGTCTCTTCGTCGACGAGCTTGACATGAGCACCAAACTTGACGTGAGCGCCGGACAGCGCGGACGGATCGATGATCTCGACCGCGCCGACGATTTCCTCCAATTCCTGGATGCGTCCCTCGATGAAGGACTGGCGCTCGCGCGCGGCGTGATATTCAGCATTCTCGGACAGGTCGCCGTGCGATCGCGCCTCGGCGATGGCGCGGATGATTGTCGGGCGCTCTTGGGTCTTGAGCGTCCGCAGCTCCTCTTCCAATCGCCGCAGCCCTGAGGCCGTCATCGGAAACTTCTGCACGGCGGGTCCTTCAATCGTCAATCAACTCCGGCCCATCAACTTGGGTCCGTCAGCTTGGGCCCGTCACGCGAGACCGCCGCGGCCGGGCTTTCCCCTACCGCGGCGCCCCCACTTCTCAGCGGGCCTTCAAAACGAACCGCGAAAGTAAGACTGCAGCGGCGCGACTTCAAGAGTTCCCGCTTTCAGCGCCGCGATCGCGTGAACGGCGGCTCGGGCACCGGCCAGTGTCGTGTAATGCGGCACCGAATGGGTCAGCGCGCTGCGGCGGATGGCGAAGCTATCGGCCACCGACTGTGGGGTCGAGGCGGTGTTGATGACCAGCTGGACCTCGCCGGAGCGGATGGCGTCGACGCAATGCGGCCTGCCCTCGAGCACCTTGTTGATGACGGTAACCGGGAACCCGGCCTCGCGGATGCGGCTGGCTGTACCCTTCGTCGCCAGGATGGCGAAGCCCATCTCGTTCAGCCGGCGGGCCAGGGCGGGCAGGCCCTTCTTGTCGGCATCCTTGATCGACAGGAACACCGTACCGGCCATCGGCAGAATAACGCCCGCGCCAAGCTGGGATTTCGCAAACGCGCGCTCGAAGCTGGAATCGAGGCCCATCACCTCGCCGGTGGATCTCATTTCCGGGCCCAGGATCGTGTCGACGTTGGGGAAGCGGGCGAAAGGGAACACCGCTTCCTTGACCGCGACGTGGGGCGCAATGGAGTCGTCGTCGAGGGAAAAATCGGTGGCGAGCCTGGCGCCGGCCATCACCCGCGCGCCGATCTTGGCGACCGCGACGCCGGTGGCTTTGGCAACGAACGGCACCGTGCGAGAAGCGCGCGGGTTCACCTCCAGCACGTAGACCGTGTCGTCCTTGATGGCGTACTGAACGTTCATCAGGCCCACGACCTTGAGCGCCTTTGCCATCGCCTCGGTCTCCGACTTCAGTTCGGTGATCATGGCGGGGGATAGTGAGTAGGGCGGCAGCGAGCAGGCGGAGTCGCCGGAATGGATGCCGGCTTCCTCGATGTGCTCCATCACCCCGGCGACGTAGACGGTTTCGCCGTCGCAGATGCAGTCGACGTCGACCTCGATGGCGTCATTCAGGTAGCGGTCGATCAAGACGGGCCCCGACTCGATCATGCCTTCGCCGGAGACGCGGACCGCCTCACGTATGTAGCGATGCAGGCCGGCCCGGTCATAGACGATCTCCATCGCCCGGCCGCCCAGGACGTAACTGGGGCGGATCACCACGGGGTAGCCAACGCGTTCGGCGATGGTGGCGGCTTCCGCGGCGGACCGGGCGATCCCGTTGTCGGGCTGGCGCAGGCCGAGGCGGTGAAGCAGTTGCTGGAAGCGCTCGCGGTCCTCGGCCAGGTCAATCGCGTCGGCGGAGGTGCCCAGGATCGGGATACCCTCGCGCGCCAGCGCCTGCGACAGCTTCAGCGGCGTCTGGCCGCCGTACTGGACAATGCAGCCCAGCACCGAACCGTTCTCCTGCTCGCGCCGAATGAGCGAAGTAACGTCTTCCTCGGTCAGCGGCTCGAAATACAGCCGGTCGGAGGTGTCATAGTCGGTGCTGACGGTTTCGGGGTTGCAGTTGACCATGATGGTCTCGAAACCGGCGTCCTTCAAGGCATAGGCGGCATGGACGCAGCAGTAGTCGAACTCGATCCCCTGGCCGATGCGGTTGGGGCCGCCGCCGAGGATGATGATCTTTGTCCGGTCGGTCGGGTCGGCCTCGCAGACCGGCGTGCCGTAGCCGCCCTCGAACGTGGAGTACATATAAGGCGTGGTGGAGGCGAACTCGGCCGCGCAGGTGTCGATGCGCTTGTAGACCGGGGTGACGCCCGCAGCACTTCGGGCTCGCGAGACCTTTTCCGCGGTCGTGCGGGTGAGGTCGGCAAGCCGCCGGTCAGAGAAGCCCAGGGCCTTGAGGCGCCGGAGTGCCCCGGCTTCGCGCGGTAGCCCGTTTGCCGCGACCTCGCGTTCGGCAGCGACGATACGCTCCAGCTCGCGCACGAACCAGGGGTCGAATCGCGTTGTGGCGTGGATATCGTCGACACTCAGGCCGGCGCGCAGGGCCTGGGCGGCCACCAGCAGCCGGTCCGGGGTCGGCGAGGACAAGGCCGCGCGAAACGCGTCGGGGCCGCCATCGCCAGGTGGTTCGATGGGATCGAGACCGGACAGGCCGGTTTCCATGCTTCTCAGGCCCTTTTGCAGGGCTTCAGCGAAGGAGCGGCCGATGGCCATGGCTTCGCCGACGGATTTCATTGACGTGGTCAGCAACGCCGGGGTGCCGGGAAATTTTTCAAACGTGAAGCGAGGGATCTTCACCACGACGTAGTCGATGGTGGGTTCAAAGCTGGCGGGGGTGACGCGGGTGATGTCGTTGGTCAGTTCATCGAGCGTATAACCGACCGCCAGCTTGGCGGCGATCTTGGCGATCGGAAAACCGGTGGCCTTCGACGCCAGCGCCGAGGAACGGGAGACGCGAGGATTCATTTCGATGACGACCATGCGGCCGTCGATCGGGTTGAGCCCGAACTGGACGTTCGAGCCGCCCGTATCGACCCCGATCTTGCGCAAGCAGGCGATCGAGGCGTCGCGCATGACCTGATATTCTTTATCCGTCAGGGTCAGCGCCGGGGCGACGGTGACCGAGTCGCCGGTGTGGATGCCCATCGGGTCGACGTTCTCGATCGAACAAACAATGATGCAGTTGTCGGCGCTGTCGCGCACGACCTCCATCTCGTACTCTTTCCAGCCGAGGACGGATTCTTCGATCAGCACCTCAGTGGTCGGTGAGGCTTCTAGGCCGCCCGAGACGATCTGTTCGAATTCCTCCTTGTTGTAAGCGATGCCGCCGCCAGTGCCGCCCAGGGTGAAGCTGGGGCGGACAACGGCGGGAAGGCCGGTCATCGCCAGCGCGCCGCGGGCTTCCTCCATGGAATGCGCGATGGCGGAGCGGGGGGATGCAACGCCGATCTCCGCCATGGCGTCGCGGAATTTGAGCCGATCCTCGGCTCGGTCGATGACCTCGGCCTTGGCGCCGATCAATTCGACGCCGTGACGCGTCAGCGCACCATTGTTGAATAGCTTCATTGCGGTGTTCAGGGCAGTCTGACCGCCCATGGTGGGCAGGAGGGCGTCCGGTTTTTCGCGAGCAATGATTTTTTCAACGATGCCCGGGGTGATCGGTTCAATGTATGTGGCGTCCGCCAGGCCGGGATCGGTCATGATGGTGGCGGGGTTGGAATTGACCAGGATGACCCGGTAACCCTCGGCTTTCAGGGCCTTGCAGGCCTGCGCGCCGGAGTAGTCGAACTCACAGGCCTGGCCGATGATGATCGGGCCGGCGCCGATGATCATGATGGATTCGATGTCAGTGCGCCTGGGCATTGGACTCAGCTTTCGGATTCGAGCAGGGCGCGCGCCGCGGCGACGCCCGATGGCGTGAGTCGCAGGTGCCAGTGGCAGTGCAAGGCGCCCTCTGTCAGACGCACCGGTTCGTGGATCAGGCCGTGGCGCCGGCAAGCGGCGACCGCGGCGTGGAACGCGTTGGCATCGACGGCGCCATCGGTCAGGGCGACAAACCGCAGCCAGGCCGCCTCGATGGTCGGCTCGTTTACCACATGGCGGAAGGCGGTGGTCAACAGCCAGGCGGTGGCGTTCGCCTCGTCACCCGGAGGAATCGCCGGCGCAGGGATCACCGGCGTTGCTCCATCATCCCGGCGAAGCGGCGGAATAAATGATGACTGTCGCTGGGCCCTGGGCTGGCCTCGGGATGGTACTGCACCGAGAAAGCGGGGCGGTCGGTGCAGGCGATACCCTCGTTGGAGCCGTCGAACAGCGACACGTGGGTCACCCTGGCGTTTGCCGGCAGACTGTCGGCATCAACGGCAAAGCCATGATTCTGACTGGTGATTTCCACCCGGCCGGTGGCCAGGTCCTTGACCGGCTGATTGGCGCCGCGATGGCCGCGCTCCAGCTTGTAGGTTCTGCCACCCAGCGCCAACGCCAGAAGCTGATGGCCGAGGCAGATGCCGAACACGGGCACCAGGCTGTCCAGCACCTGGCGCAGTACCGGCACCGCGTATTCGCCGGTCGCCGCCGGGTCGCCTGGGCCGTTCGACAGAAACACCCCGTCCGGCTGATGCCGAAAAATGTCGTCGGCGGTGGCGGTGGCTGGCACCACGGTGACCTGACATCCGGCCGAGGCCAGACAGCGCAGGATATTGCGCTTGGCGCCATAGTCGACCGCCACAACGTGGTGCTTGGGCGCCAATTGCCGGCCAAAGCCCGCTGGCCATGACCAGGCTGTTTCATCCCAGCGGTAGGTCTGCCGGCAGGTCACGTCCCGCGCGAGGTCCATCCCCTGCAAGCCGGGCCACCCGGCCGCCTGGGCCCGCAGGGCCGGCAAATCGAACCGGCCGTCGGCCGGAAAGGCAAGCACACCGGTCGGCGCCCCGCCGTCACGGATGCGGATCGTCAACGTTCGGGTGTCCACCCCGGCGATGCCGGTGATGCCCTGCGCCCGGAGCCATGCCTCCAGCTTCTGTGTAGCGCGCCAGTTGGAGGGTTCGGTGATGTCCTGTTTCACGACCAGGCCGCGGGCGGCGATGGTTGTGGCCTCGATGTCCTCGGTGTTGGCGCCGACGTTGCCGATGTGCGGGAAGGTAAAGGTGATGATCTGGCCGGCGAAGGATGGGTCGGTCAGCGTTTCCTGGTAGCCGGTCATGCCGGTGCTGAAGCAGACTTCCCCGACCGGACCGGTCGCGCCAGTGGGGGCGCCAGCGGGGACGCCAGTGGGGGCGCCGAAGCCGCGGCCCCAGAACAGCGTCCCGTCGGCCAGCACCAGGACGGCGGTGGCGCCGGCGGGGACGATGCCGCCGGGAACGGGGTCGGTCGCGCGTTGCATGCTGGCACTCGCCGGGTCTGGGGAAACGGTTTGCAGATCGGCCACGGTCAGACCCGTTGCCGCCATCACCACAGGCCAGTGACGCGACGGGATCGCGCGGCCCTGGCGCCATTTGCGCACGGCCTCGGTTCCGACGCCCGTCAATCTGGCCGCGGCATCAGCCCCGCCGAGGCGTGCTATGATAGAGTCGATCGAGATCGGCATGCGGCCAATGTATGGGAAGCAATTTCCCACCGCAATCGTCGGCCGATCGATTGGGAGATTTTTTCCGCCCAGCGAAATCGTGGCAGACAAACCTAGCGCGTGATGACCAGAGGCGGGATCGCCGGAGGTCTGAAGCACGCGCTCAAACAAACGAGCAGAGGGGGATGGGTGAAGCGAAGCTGAGCACATCTCGCTCTAGGTGCAGGAGAAACCCATGTACAAAACTCAACCAACGATGACCGGCGGGTGCCAGTGCGGCGCCGTGCGGTATGCACTGTTCGAAACGCCCGAATCGACGATTTGCCACTGCCGGATGTGCCAGAAGGCGGTGGGCGGCCCGTTCGCGGCGCTGTGCAAGGTGCCAAACCCCAGCTTCGCGTGGACGCGTGGCGAGCCGGCCAGTTTCGCCAGCTCATCGGTGGCGGAACGGCATTTCTGCCAGAGATGCGGCACGCCGCTGACCTTTCGCTATCTGGAGGGCGATTCGATCGAAGTCACGACCGGCAGTCTGGATGAAGCCAGCCGCGTGCCGCCCACCGCCAATTTTGGTTCGGAAAGTCGGCTGCCATGGATCGATCTGCTGATGCCCGGTCGCCTGAGGGACACGCCGACCGGTGAGGCCCCCGGCGCGCCGCGCGTGGTGGTCAGCCGGCAACATCCGGATCATGACGCGCCATCGGGCTGACCCATCGGGCTGACGGGGCCATCTTCGCGTAGTATAGAGGCAATACCGTCCAGGAGCGCCGCGATGACCCTGCGAACCCAGTTCACCGACCAGATGAAGGCATCGATGAAGGCCGGTGACATGGCGCGGACGTCCTCCTTGCGCATGATCATGGCCAAGCTGAAGGACACCGACATCGCGGCGCGGCCCAGGGGGGTGGATCAGGTCCCGGACGAGGAGATCATCGCGATGCTGCGTGGCATGGTGAAATCCCGCCGGGAATCGGTGGAACTCTATACCAAGGGCAGTCGTCCGGACCTCGCCGCCAAGGAAGCGGCGGAAATCGCGGTGATCGAGAGTTTTCTCCCGTCGCAGATGGACGCCGCGGCGATCGAGCGGGCGGTGGCGGAGGCGGTGGCCGAGACCGGCGCGGCCGGCCTGAAGGACATGGGCAAGGTCATGGCGGTGCTGAGGGCGAAACATGCCGCCAGTATGGACATGGCGAGGGTCGGGCCGGTGGTCAAAGCGACGCTTGGCGGCTGATGGCGGAATAATTGGCGCTGCCATCCGGCTTTCTCGAGGAATTGCGGGCACGTACGCCGCTCGCCGGCCTGATCGGCCGGCGGGTGCGGCTTGCCCGCTCCGGCAAGCAGTGGAAGGGCTGCTGCCCGTTCCATGACGAGAAGTCGCCGAGCT
>DASYBP010000186.1:0-3056 GCA_036500715.1 Rhodopila sp. | reverse complement strand
CGGTGCTGGCTGTTTCGGTCGGCCCTGGCTGGCCCACCCTTCCGCCGGATCAGCGAGCCCGGCTGCTCACCGAGTTCCGTCGCTACACGGTGGCCAGCTACGTGGCCAATTTCGACGTCTATTCCGGGCAGCGCTTTACCATCCTACCCGAGCTTCGCGGCCTTGATGCGGGGCGGGTCCTCGTACAGACCTGTCTCACATCGATCGGCGGCGAGACGACCAGGCTTGACTACGTAATGCAACCAACATCAGGGAACTGGAAGGCGGTGGATGTGCTCGCCGCCGGGTCGATCAGCCGTGTGGCGGTGCAGCGCTCCGATTTTCGGCATATCCTGGCACAGGGCGGCGGTGACGCACTGGTGGCGAGCCTGCGACGGAAGACATCGGACCTGTCCGGCAACGCGCTGGCGTAACGTCCCGACCGGCGCCCGACCATCGGCACGGTTCCGCCAAAGTGGGGCTTGAAGCTGTCGCCGCGCATCCTGAAGCGGCCTCCCCCGGTAGTGCCGCCGCTTTGCTCGATCCAACACAAATGGCGCGATCACTCCGAAAACCCGTCATCCGGCCCGCCGATGCCAACGAAATGCCTTCATGGGAGCTGTTCGAGGAGCAGGTCGCGGGCTACCATGATAGCGTCCTGCCGGCCCGAGTGACGGCACGGGTAACGGTCGGCGAAGGTTCACCGCTCGGGTGGCAGTGGGACGTGGGGTCCTTCCGGAATGGTACCGGGCCTGCGTACCTTCGGCATGTCGGCCCCGATGAAGGTGGTTGCCGAGCATTTCGGTTTCACGGCGGACATCGTCGTCGCCGCGGCCTGACAGGCGATAGGCCACAAGCACTGATTACCAAAGGGGAGCAGCTATGGAACTTGGTATGATCGGCCTTGGCCGGATGGGCGCGAATATGGTGGAGCGGCTGATAAAGGCCGGCCACCACTGCGTGGTGAATGACAACAATGCAGACGTTGTGCGGCTATTGGCGGCGAAGGGCGCAAAAGGCACGGTCCACCTGCCCGAGTTCGTGAACATGCTGTCGAAGCCGCGCGCGGTGTGGCTGATGCTGCCTGCTGCGGCCGTGGATCCGGTTCTGCAGGGGCTAGTGCCGCTACTCGAGCCGGGCGACATCGTGATCGAGGGCGGTAACTCCTATTATCACGACGATATTCGCCGCGCGGCGGAGTTGAAGAAAAATGGACTGCACTACGTCGATGTCGGCGTCAGCGGCGGCGTCTGGGGCCTCGAGCGCGGCTACTGTCACATGATCGGTGGCGAGGATGCAGTCGTGAAGCATCTCGACCCAATCTTTCGTTCGCTCGCACCTGGCGTCGAGGCAGCCCCGCGCACCATCGGCGCCACCGGCGAACCGTCGCAGGCTGAATACGGCTACCTGCACTGCGGTTCGAATGGAGCCGGCCACTTCGTGAAGATGGTCCACAACGGCATTGAGTACGGAATGATGGCCGCCTTCGCCGAGGGCTTCAACATCATCAAAAACGCCGATATCGGCTTGCGCACCCAGGAAATCGACGCCGAGACCACTCCGTTGCGCGAGCCCGATCACTACAAATATCAGATCGATATCGCCCAGGTCGCGGAGATGTGGCGGCGCGGCAGCGTGGTCGGTTCTTGGCTGCTCGACCTCAGCGCGGGGGCCTTGCGCCAGGATCCGACGCTGGCGCATTTCCAAGGCCACGTCTCCGATTCTGGGGAAGGTCGCTGGACGCTGCAGGCCGCGATCGACGAAGGCGTCCCCGCACCGGTGATCAGCACCGCGCTCTATTCCCGGTTCGAATCGCGTGGCAACGCCGACTTTGCCAACCGCATGCTATCGGCGATGCGCTTCGCGTTCGGTGGTCACGTCGAGAAGAAAGCGTAGAGGACGTCGAAACATATGCGCAACTCGGCGCACTGCACCCGGTCGGCCATATGGGCGAGATCTCTGACGTCGTCGAGGCGATCCTCTATCTCGAGCCGGCCGGCTTCGTGACGGGCGAAATCCTTCAGGTCGACGGCGGCCACAGCGGGGGACACTGAGGCCGTCGCACGAAGACAGCAAACTTCAAACCCAAGCCTGCTTTTCTGCCAAGGAGAATGATCACGTCCGCGTCGTTATCGCCCAACCGGCGCAGCGTCCTTGCCGCCTCGGCGGTCGCCTGCGCCATCCGTCTGCTGCCTGCACCTGCACGCAGAGACTGAAGACGGCGCGGTTCGACCGTTCCGCGTCAACATTCCGGAGGCCGCGCTCATCGACCTCCGAGGACGACTGGCGGCAACACGCTGGCCTGATCGCGAAACGGTCGCCGACCAGTCCCAAGGCGTGCAGCTGACGACCATCCAGCAACTCGTTCGGTATTGGCAGGCGCGCGGCATCCAGCCGCGAGGCACCGTCGAGGATCATCGCGATCGCCAACAGCCGCCGGGTCTGGCCCGCATCGTCGCACCTCGCCGCCAAGGCGAGAAGCTCCGCCGCCGTATGGTCCTGGCGCTGGACAGCCATCTGGCGTGGCCGCTTGATCCCCGACGTTCTGGGCACTCCCTTCTTGGCGCGATCCATGAGGGCCTGGAATTCGGCGCATGCTCTCGCCGTCGTCCAGTGCTTCTGACCGGCTGGAGATGCACCGGTTCAACGACCTGCCGTGGAATCCGGCCCAGGTTATCTGGATCGCTGCGCTCATCCCGTCCTCCAACGCGGCGAATCGCCGCTCGTCAGCTGCGCTGCTGGCGCCCCGTCGGATCCCAGTCGTCCCGCGTCATCGGGAACACCAGCCAGACGCGGCGCTGGCGTGCGGGTCCGGAACGGGTTTGGGGGGGGGCCAGCCCCGGCTCCCAGGCGATCCGGTCGGCCTCAGGCCAGTGCGCAATGGGGCGTGGCTGCACAACGACCGCGGCGTATAGACGAGTGCGCCCGCACTTTCGTTCCGTGCAACACGCCGGGAAACGCCATTCAAAACATTTGGCGGCGATAATTCCGGTGGGCTCCGACAACAGAACTAAACGCGGCGCTGAAGGAGCGAATGTATTCGCGCTCGCAGCTCCCCCAGATCAAATGGTTTGGCT
>DASYBP010000185.1:0-5618 GCA_036500715.1 Rhodopila sp. | reverse complement strand
GATGTTGGCACGGTAGTTCAGGTGGGTCGGTGATGTCGGATGCCCGCGGCCATGCCGGGGCAGGAAGGCGCACTGGACTCCAGCGAGGCGTCCGAACAGAATCTCGTCCGAGGGATCGCCCCACGGGGTTTCGACCCGCCGCCAGGCCTTCTCCTCCAGCCCGTCGATATCGTACAGGCCCGACCCGCCAATGATGCCGATGACAGGCCGGATCATACGATCAGTGATCCACGTCCGACCAGACCTTGCGTTTCACCGCATAAGTCAGTCCGGTCATGAACACCAGGAACAGAATTACCCGTACCCCGATCTGCTTCCGCTCAACCAAATCCGGATTGGCAGCCCAGGACAGGAACGTGACGACATCGTGCGCCTCCTGGGGCAGCGTGTTTGGCGTGCCATCCACATATTCCACAGTGCCGTCCTGCAGCGGCTGCGGCATCCCGATCTGATGGCCCGGAAACATCTTGTTGTAGTACATGCCGCTCTGCATTTTGAACCCAGCCGGCGCCGGCACAAATCCGGTGAGGATGCCATAGACGTAGTTCGGACCACCCTCCCGAGCGTTCACGATCAGCGATAGATCTGGTGGCAGGGCGCCGTTATTGGCGGCGCGCGCAGCCTGCGGATTGGCAAACGGCGACTTGAACTGGCTGGCTGGCGTGGCCGGGCCCTCCTTCGGGTTGCCCTGGTCGTCAACACCGGAGGGTACGGTTACAGCCGCGGCGACCGCCTTGATCTGCTCTGCGTTCAGGCCGATGCCAGAGAGGTCCCGATAATGCAAGTACTCCATCGAATGGCAGTTCGAGCAGACATTCGAGTAGATCTGAAAGCCACGTTGCGCGGCTGCGAGATCAAACGAACCGAACAGGTTCTCAAAGCTCCACTTCTCCCGCGGCATCGGGCTTTCCTGCGCCCCGGCCGGGGAAACCATCATTGGGGCGGCAAGCAGGCCGGCCGCGAACGCACAGGCCGCCAAGGCACCACGCGAGCGCATCAGGCTGTCCCCATCGGCTTGGCTGGCGCACCGCCCGGCAACGGGCCGCCCCCGCGCCGGCCAAGAACCGGCTGACTGATGCTCTCAGGCAGCGGCAACGGACGCTCCAGCTTGCCGAGGATCGGCAGGATCACCAGGAAATGCAGGTAGTAGTAGATCGTGCAGATCCGGCTGAGCACGACCCATATCCCTTCCGGCTTATGCGCGCCGCAGACCCCCAGGATGACCACGGCGGCCACCCAGACGAAAATAAGCTGCCGGTAGATCGGCCGGAACTTCGCGCTGCGTACCCGCGACGTGTCCAGCCAGGGCAGCACGAACAGCACCAGCAAGGAGCCAAACATCATGCAGACGCCAAGCAGCTTGTCCGGCACCGAACGCAGGATGGCGTAATACGGGAGGAAATACCACTCCGGAACGATGTCCGCCGGGGTCTGCAGCGGATTGGCGGGGATGAAGTTGTTGACGTCACCCAGATAGTTCGGCGCGAAGAACACCAGCGCCGCATAAACGATCAGGAACACGCAGACCCCAACGCTGTCCTTGATCGTGTAATACGGATGGAACGGCAGCGTGTCCTGCGGTGACTTCACCTCGATGCCCAGCGGGTTGTTCGACCCGGTGACATGCAGCGCGGCGACATGCAGGAAAATCACGCCGACCAGGACGAACGGCAGCAGATAGTGCAGGGCGAAAAAGCGATTGAGGGTCGGGTTGTCGACACTGAAGCCGCCCCACAGCAACGTCACGATCTTCGGCCCGACGACTGGAAAGGCCGAGAACAGGTTGGTAATGACGGTGGCGCCCCAGTAGGACATCTGCCCCCACGGCAGCACATAGCCCATGAAGGCCGTCGCCATCATCAGCAGCAGGAGGACCACCCCCAGCATCCACAGCAACTCTCGCGGGTTCTTGTACGACCCGTAGTACATGCCACGGAAAATGTGGACATAGGTGACGATGAAGAACATCGATGCGCCGGTCTGGTGCGCGTAGCGGATCAGCCAGCCATAGTTCACGTCCCGCATGATGTGCTGGATGGAGCCGAACGCCAGTTCGCTGTTTGGCTGGTAGTCCATCGCCAGGAATATACCGGTGACGATCATGATCGCCAGGCACACGACCGCCAGTGCACCGAAGTTCCAGAAGTAGTTGAAATTCTTCGGCGTCGGGAAAACCCCGTACTCCTTCTGCATCATCGTGAAGATGGGCAGACGCGTGTCGATCCAGTTGATCACCGGATTGGCGAACTCGCTCTTGGTCATGCCAGCCATGGTCGGTTCCCAATGGGTTCAGAGGGGTTCGGGTCGCAACGCTGATCGGATCAGCCGACCTTGATCTTGGTATTGGATTCGAAGGCATAAGGTGGCAGCGCCAGATTAGCCGGTGCCGGACCGTGGCGCACGCGCCCCGAAGTGTCATACTGACTGCCGTGGCAGGGGCAGAACCAGCCGCCCCAGTCGCCACGAGGATCAGATGGCTTGTTGCCCAGCGGCACGCAGCCCAGATGCGTGCAGATCCCAATCAGCACGATCCACTGGTCGTGGCCAGCCTTGACCCGCGCTGAGTCCGGCTGCGGCTCGATCAACTGCCCCAGCGGAACGTCCTCCGCTTCCTTGATCTCGGCTGGCGTCCGGTGGCGCACGAAAATCGGCTTGCCCTGCCACACGACGGTGATGCCCTGGCCCTCGGCCACCGGTGTCAGGTCCACTTCAACCGACGATAATGCCAGCACGTCCTTCGACGGGTTCATCGAGTCGATCAATGGCCAGGCGATGGCGCCCGCCCCGATCACCGCGCCGGCGGTGGCGACAAGTTGCAGCAGATCCCGCTTGGTCACATCACCAGCGGCGTGGTGGGTGGCAGCGGCGGACGAGTCAGCCATGGGTTCCCTCGAGTTACCGTTACAGTCGGATCGCGGGCGCGTCTGACCGCGGGCCAACCCGTGGCCGGCCCGAACCTCCACCTTGTCTGCCGCCAGGTTGCCCCGACACCTGCGTTTGACCCAATCTAGAGGACTTGCCCCAGGACTGGCACCACCCGCTGCAACAAGGTGGCACCAGGGGTTATCCCGACTGTCGCGCAGGAACAAGCCCCGATGTCTGAAAATTCACCAACCGTGGCGCACGAAGCACTCAAGGCCGCCGCGAAGGCGTGGTTCGAGCAGTTGCGCGACCGGATCTGCGCCGCTTTCGAGGCGATCGAGGATGCGCCCGGCGGTTCGTTCCCCGATCGTCCCGCCGGACGTTTCCAGCGCACAGCCTGGAGCCGGCCGACCGAGAATGGCCAGGACGGCGGCGGTGGCGTCATAAGCGTAATGAAAGGCCGGGTGTTCGAGAAGGTAGGCGTCAATGTCTCGACCGTCTGGGGCGAGTTCAGCGAGGATTTCCGCGCGCAGATTCCGGGGGCGGAGCAGGACCCGCGTTTCTGGGCGAGCGGCATCAGCCTCGTCGCGCATATGCAAAGCCCGCTGGTACCGGCGGCACACTTCAACACCCGCATGCTGGTGACGACGAAAGGCTGGTTCGGCGGCGGCGGCGACCTGACGCCGATGCGGCTCGACACCGAACAGGCGAAACAGGATGCCGCCGATTTCCACGCCGCCTTCCGCACTGCCTGCGGCCGGCACGATCCAGGCTACTACGCGACGTTTAAAGCCTGGTGCGACCGCTACTTCTACCTGCCGCACCGGCAGGAGCCACGCGGCGCCGGCGGCATCTTCTTCGACCACCATTTCAGCGGTGACGCACCGGCCGACTTTGCCTTCGCCCGCGACGTGGGCGAAGCGTTCCTCGAGTCATACCCAAGCATTGTTCGCCGCCGGATGGGCCAAAAATGGACTGCCGCCGACCGCGACCACCAGTTGATCCGCCGCGGCCGCTACGTCGAATTCAACCTGATCCAGGACCGCGGCACCCTGTTCGGTCTCAAGACCGGGGGCAATGTCGAGGCCATCCTCATGAGCTTGCCGCCGGAAGTCCGCTGGCCCTGACCAAACGCCCCGGTGATGGAATGTGGGGAAACAGAAGTGTGGATTGCGAGGATATCCGGATTGGAATCGCTCACCAGCCTCGGTCCTGTCGGTTGCCGTGAATTCCTCAACCAGGGAACCCACCCCGGCTAACCCCGCCAAAAGCCGCCCGCGACCTGGCCCACGCAGGCAAACAGTGTGCGTATCCATGCTTTGCCGGCACCCCACGACTGCTCACCACCCGAAAGCAACATTCTCTCGCTCAGCGCTGCGGCGGCCCGGCCCTCATCAAAGCGATGCCCGTCCAAGGCCCCCTACGACCGGTTGCCGCCCCGCTCGGCCAGCCGCAAATCGATGATGTCCCGATAAAGCGTCATTGTCGCAGGCACGTAGCCAACGCCGGCGCCGCGTTCGACCTCGTCAAACACCGCCCGGTGCGATCGCGGCAAATCCAGCATGAAATCGCGGAACGATGCCTTGAGATCCGCCGGCAACGCAGAGCGTATCGCCCACGGACCATTCGGGATCTTGCCCGATTGCCAGATGATGGCGATGTCGGACATTTTCAGCATCTTCCGATCGACCATCGAGCGCAGGTTGCCGCGCGTATAGCCCTCGGATCGCTCGCCCTGGCCTGATGTCCAGGTTACCGCCGCGTCGTATTGTCCGTTCAGCAACGCGACAACCGCCTGTTCATGGCCACCGGCGAACCCGGTGCGGCTGAAATACGCCCCGTCCTCCAGGCTGATCCCCTTCGTCTTCAATGTTGCGCTCGGAATCAAATAGCCCGACGTGGAATTTGGATCCGCCCAGGCCAGCGAGTGTCCCTTCATATCGGCGAGCGTCTTGATGTCTGAATCCGCACGCACCACCATCACGGAGTAGTAATAGGTCGACCCGTCGGCTTCCTGCGAGACCACGACAGGCTCGATGCATTTGCAGTCCAGCCACGCGCCCGCGAAGCTCGAAGCGCCAAACTCGGCCGCCTCCAACTGGCCGGCGGCAATCCCTTGCATCACGCCGGCGTAGTCAGCCGCCGGAAACAGTGTCACCGGCATCTGCAGGTGCGCCTGAAGAACCTTCTGAAAACTGTCATACCGCGCCAAACGATCCTGCGTGTTCTCGCCGCCCAGAATGCCGACGCGGAATTGCTTCAACGTCTCGGCGTGGCCACGGCTCAGACCAACCCCCAGCGCAGCGGCACCCAATGCAATGGCTTGTCGGCGAAGCATGCGGCTGTCTCCCTTGATGGGACGATCCTGCACCAGCCCACTGCCGGTGACAAACCGACGGCCGGCACGAAACCGAGGTGTTGGGTGGATCTGGTCACCATGGCCACGAAGCACCCTAACCCTTGCCCCCGATCCAGCCCTGCGTTAAACGCCCCGCGCGCTGGCACCCCTGGAGGCCGGCGTTTGCCATTCAGGAGCATACGATGGCCAACGTTGTGACGATCGAGGCCGAGCCACGCGCGCGAAGCGGTAAGGGGGCAGCGCGGGCGACCCGGCGGGCAGGCAAGGTGCCTGCGGTTATCTATGGCGGAAAACTGCAACCCAACCTCATCGCGCTCGACCCCCGCGACGTGGTCCGTGAGTTGCACCGTGCCGGCTGGCAGTCCCGCCTCTACGAGATCAAGTCGGGGCAAGAGCC
>DASYBP010000184.1:0-6229 GCA_036500715.1 Rhodopila sp. | reverse complement strand
GAACATCGTCGGAGCCTGCTCGGGCGGGATCACGGCGGCACTGCTGATCGCGCTGTGGGGCGCTCGCAAGACGAAGCGGGCGGAAAGCTTCTCGCTGTTGGTCGCGATCATTGATGTCGAGGGCAATGCGGACACCTCGCTTGGCCTCTTCGCCAACATTGAGGTGCTGGAACTGGCGAAGCTCTTCTCGCGGTCGAAAGGCGTCCTCGAAGGCCGCGACCTGGAACGCGCCTTCGCCTGGCTTAGGCCCAACGACCTGATCTGGGCCTACTGGGTGAACAACTACCTGCTAGGTCAGCAGCCGCCAGGCTTCGACATCCTCTACTGGAACAGCGACACCACCAACCTTTCCGCGGCCTTGCACGGTGACTTGTTGGACCTGCTGAAACACGGCGGCATGGTCGGCGGCAATGGACCGACCATTAGCGGCCACAAGCTGGACCTGGCGCAGATCACCTGCGACACCTTCCTCGTTGGAGGCGAGACCGACCACATCACGCCTTGGGACGGTACCTACCTGACGACCAAGGGCCTCGGCGGTAAGTGGCAGTACGTGCTCAGCCAGTCCGGCCACATCCAGTCGCTGATCAACCCCCCAGGCAACTCCAGGGCACGGTTCCTGACCAATGCGGCCAATCCGCCGACAGCCGATGCCTTCCTCGCCGGCGCCGAAACCCACCAGGGCAGCTGGTGGCCGCACTGGGCCGCGTGGCTGAGCGCGCACGGCGGCGAAAAGGTCGCTGCACCCAAGACGTTTGGGTCGAAGAAACACAAGTCGGGCGTCAACGCCCCCGGCACGTACGTCCTGGCGGCCGCGTAATGTCCGGGCAAGCCAATATCCGCATGGTTCAGGTCGCCGGCCAGGACCTGCGCGTGGCGACGATGGGGCCGCCCGACGCCGAGAGGACGCTGTTTGTCTTCAACGGTATCGGGGCCAGCCTGGAAGCCGTCGTGCCGTTCGCCGAGAGGTTCAGGCGGACGCGGATCGTGACCTTCGACGTGCCCGGTGTCGGCGGCTCGCCGGCTCCAAGGCTTCCCTATCGCCTAAGCTGGCTGTCGCGGCTGGCCGGCCGACTGCTGGACAAGCTCGATATTGCAGCGGTGGACGTCTTCGGCGTCTCCTGGGGTGGGGGGCTAGCGCAGCAATTCGTTCATGACCATCCCGAGCGCAGCCGGACGCTGACACTCGCGGCCACCTCGGCCGGGCTCGTGATGGTGCCCGGTGACCCCAGGGTACTGTCGAAGCTCGCCACGCCGCGCCGCTATGCCGACCCCGACTACATGCTGACGGTCGGCCCCGACATCTACGGCGGTCAGCTTCGATCGGACCGTCGCCTCCTGGAGGAGCGCGCCGCGGCGCTGCGTACGGGCAGTTCGCGAGGCTACCTGTTTCAACTTCTGGCCGCCGCTGGCTGGACGAGCTGGCTATGGCTGCCACAGTTCAAGTTGCCGGTCCTGATCATGATGGGTGCGCACGACCCGATCGTTCCTGAAGTGAACGGTCGGATCTTGGCCAGTCGCCTTTCCAACGCCCGCCTCGAAGTGGTCGACTGCGGCCACCTCTTCATTCTGACACATCCCGAGGAGACGGCGCAGACCATCGAACGGTTCCTGCTGGAGACGCCAGCAACGGAACCCGCGGAGGCGTCGAATATGGCGTCCCAGGGCCCGTCCGGCATGCGCCGGGACCCGACGGCTGCCAGCCACGGAGCTCACGCTGATGGCGACGATTTTCCGACCGGCGCTTAAGTCGGCGGTGGCCCCCTGTAAGGAAGACCTATGAAGATCACGATGAACATCGACTGCACGCCAGAAGAAGCCCGCGCTTTCCTCGGCCTACCCGACCTCAGGTCGATCCAGAACGAGTTAATGCAGGAGATGCGCAACCGCCTGATGGCCGGGATCGAGGCGATGAGTCCGGCTGATGCGTTGCGCGCCTGGATGCCGGCCACGACCGGGCTCGAACAGATGCACGAGTTCTTCGGCAGAGTGACCGGCGGCAAGGGGGACAAATGAGCGGCCGACTTGTACCGTCAGGCACCCGACGCCGATTGCTGTGTGCGAAATCGATGCGGAGTTCCGCCGTACCAACGGCGAAAGGCCTGGGTAAACACGCTCTGCTCGGCATAGCCAAGCGCCCCCGACACCTCGGACAACGGCAGCCGCGTGTTGGTGACCAGCGAAAGTGCCCGCGTTCGGCGCCACTCGTCCAACAGGTCGCGGAAGCTCAGCCCCTCTGCCTGCAGCCGCCGCTGCAGGCTACGCGGCGGCATCCGCAAACTATCGGCCACGCTTTCCAAAGTGCAGTGACCCAGCTCCATTTGCCGGGCGATTTCCGCGCGCACATCCTCTGGAGTGCCGCCTCCGACCTCGGCCCGTGCGGTGACGAGATACTTCCGGATCAGCGCGTGGTAGGCGACGTCGCTCTTTTCGATCCGCTGATCCAGCAATGCTCGGTCGAAGGCCAGCGCGTTGCGTTCGGCGTCGTAGCGGATCGGACAGTTGAAATGCGCCTCGACGGCCCGGCGAGAGCTTCCCTTGTCGTGGACGAACGCCGCCTCGATCAGCGGAACGGGCCCGCCAGCGATCGTATCGATCACCAGCTTACCCTGCGCCATCACCAACTCGGTATTCTCGCGGCCCTTCGGAGCGTCGTCGCGTTGGTTGAGGATCAGCGAAGCGGTGCCGCCGTCGGCCACTTCTTCGAATGCGGCCACCGTCGCGTTGGCGTGGATAACGAGATTGGCGATAATCGCCTGCAGAGCTCCCCGCACGGTTCGCTCCATGCGCGTGACGAGTGCCACCGGGCCCAAGAAGTCGATTTGCTGGTAGCGGATCATTCGCAGCCCGATGTCCGGCAGGTTCCAAGCGGCAGCGCAGCGGCGCAGCAATTCGCAGAAGTCACCGTAGTCGATGGCTGCCTCGGGGTCTCTCAGCACGGCTGGGTTCAACCCTACCTCGCGCATCAGGCCATCGATCGCGGCGCCGCGCTCGGCCGCGATCTCGACAAGGCCACCGAGCTTGGTCGCTCGGGTGTAGTAACGTCCTCCCATTGGCTTCGCTCGCGTCCAGTATTTCACTCTAGACCGGCACGCCGCCCACGGCAATCAGCCCGACGCCGCACCGGTGGCAGTACACTCTTAACATCAGAACGACGGAGGCGATCATGACCGAAACATCCGACCTGTGGCCTGGCGACTTCTACCGGATGCGCGAGATGCTGCCGGCAGAGGATCAGGCATTACTTGCTGAGCTTCGGGCCTTCCTTGAGGCACGCGTGGCGCCTGACATCAACACCTACTGGACCCGGGCGGAATTCCCTCATCATCTGGTTCCGGAGATCGCCCGGCTCGGCGTCGTCGGCGCCTCATACAAGGGCTACGGGTTCCGCGGCCGCTCGCCGATCCTGGACGGCTTTATCGCGCTGGAACTGGCCCGCGTCGATTGCTCGATCGCCACCTTCGTCGGCGTCCATGGCGGGCTGTCGGCCGGATCGATCTACCTGTGTGGGTCAGATGAGCAAAAGCAGCGGTGGCTGCCGGCGATGGCGCGGATGGAGAAGCTAGGGTCGTTCGGCCTGACCGAGCCAGAGGTTGGCTCTGGCGCAGCCAGGGGGCTGATGACCACGTGCCGGCGCGAGGGCGACGGCTGGGTAGTGAACGGCGCTAAGCGCTGGGTTGGCAATGCCAGCTTCGCAGACCTGAATGTGATCTGGGCGCGCGACGTAGACGACGGGCAGGTTAAGGGTTTTCTGATCGAAAAAGGAACGCCCGGCTTTTCGACCGAGGTGATGAAAGACAAGATCGCACTGCGCGTGGTGCAGAACGCGATGATCACGCTGACGGATTGCCGGGTGCCGCACACGAACAAGCTGGCGAATGCCAATAGCTTCGCTGACACCGCCAAAGTTCTGCGCATGACCCGCGGCTTCGTCGCCTGGGAAGCCACAGGCTGCGCGCTCGGCGCCTTCGAGCATGCCCTAGCCTATGCTAAGCGCCGCAAGCAGTTCGGCCGCCCGATTGGCGGGTTCCAGCTGGTGCAGGATCAGTTGGTCCGGATGCTTTCCGGCATCACCAGTTCGATGACCCTGTGCCATCGCCTCAGCCAGCTCGAGGAGCAGGGCCAGGGCAGCGAGGAGGCAGCTTCGCTCGCCAAGGCTTACTGCACCGTGTCAGCGCGCCAGACCGTCGGTCTCGCCCGCGAACTGCTTGGCGGCAACGGAATCCTGCTGGAGGAACAAGTCGGGCGGTTTGTCGCCGACGCCGAGGCCATTTACTCCTACGAGGGTACCCGAGAGATGAACACCTTGATCGTCGGCAAGTCCATTACTGGACTGAGTGCCTTCGTCTGACACGAACGCCCGATGAACCGGCAAGTGCTTCACCGCCATGAAACTGGCAGTCAACAACACAGATGAGACACCGACATGAACGGCGCGGAAAGTCTTTTACGAACGCTCGTCGACTCGGGCGTCGAGGTTTGTTTCGCTAATCCCGGCACCTCGGAAATGCATTTTGTCGCGGCGCTCGACAGGGTCGAGGGCATGAGAGCGGTGCTCGGTCTTTTCGAAGGTGCGGTAACCGGGATGGCCGATGGTTATGGCCGCATGGCGGAGAAGCCAGCTGCCACCTTGCTGCATCTGGGGCCAGGACTGGCGAACGGCCTCGCCAATCTCCACAATGCTCGTCGCGCGTCGACGCCGATCGTCAATATCGTCGGTGATCACGCCACCTATCACGCGCAATATGACGCGCCGCTTGCCTCCGACGTTCCGGGATTTGCCCGCCCGGTCTCTGGTTGGGTGCGGTCGTCCGCGAGCGCACATACTGTTGCGGCGGATGGCGCCCAGGCTGTCCAGGCAGCGCTGCAATATCCCGGACAGATCGCGACATTGATCCTGCCCGCTGACACGGCGTGGCGGGAGGCTGAGCGTTCGGCGCCCGCCTTGTCGAAATTGATGCCGGCGACCGCATCCGCCGATGCAGTTGAGCAAGCCGCCGACGCGCTCAGATCAGGCCGAAAGACCATGATACTGATCCGTGGGGCCGCGTTGAAAGAACGCGGTCTGAGAGACGCCGGCCGTATCATCGCGGCGACCGACGCGCGGATCGCCTGCGATACATTTGCCCCGCGTTGTCAACGCGGCGCTGGGCGCGTGGAGGTCGAGCGCATTCCCTACTTCGCCGAACAGATTGTCGAGTTTATGAAGGGAACGGAGCAATTGATCTTGGTCGGCGCAAGTCCGCCAGTGAGCTTCTTCGCGTATCCCAACAAACCCTCCTGGTGCACGCCCAAGGACTGCAGAATTCTCTACCTCGCCCACCCAAACGAGGACGGCATGGTTGCCTTGGAGGCGCTCGCGGACGCTGTGAAGGCGCCCAAACAGCCGTTGCACGTCGGCGGACTCAGAAAACCCGATATTCCGACGGGTCTGCTCGATCCGCGCACAGCCGGCCAGATCATCGCCCACTTTCTCCCCGGCGGCGCCATCATTTCCGACGAAGGCGCGACGGCGGGCGGTGGCGTTCATCGGTTTGCCGCCACCATCGAGCCGCACGATCATCTTTCGCTGACCGGGGGCGCGATCGGACAGGGAATCCCAGTTGCCACCGGCGCCGCGGTTGCCTGCCCGGACAGGAAAGTCGTTTCTCTCCAGGGCGACGGCAGCGCGATGTATACGCTGCAGGCCCTATGGACACAGGCGCGGGAATCACTCGACGTAACCACGCTGATCTTCGCTAACCGCTCCTATGCGATTCTGAACATCGAGCTCGCGCGGGTTGGAGCCGGAGATCCCGGGCCCAAGGCCTTTTCGATGCTAGATCTGCACAATCCTGTTCTTGATTGGGTGAAGCTCGCTTCCGGCATGGGCGTCGAAGCGAGCCGCGCGACGTCACTTGAAGAATTCGTGGCCCAGTTCGAAAGCGCGATGATAAATCGGGGTCCCCGTTTGATCGAGGTCGTCGTGTAACCAGACGATGGGGCGTCGCTGGCAAACGCTCGGCCATGCGACCCGCATTTGATTTACTTGGGAAGGACACCATAAATGAACGCTACACCCCCGGTGCGGCTTACGCTGGACAAAGTCATGGTGCGCGTGATCCAACTACCGCTGCGCCGTCCGATTGCCGCCAAGCTTGGCGAATTCAGGCACTTCCCGTTCATCTTGACGGACGTGCTTACGAAAGAAGGCGTCATTGGCCATAGCTATCTCGAGCCATAGCGGGTT
>DASYBP010000183.1:0-16869 GCA_036500715.1 Rhodopila sp. | reverse complement strand
CGATCCAGGATCGGGTCCAGCAGGTTCTCCATCAACGTTAGCTTCTCTTGGTCGAGGCGCTTCGAGCCGATCGTCATCGCCATCCGGAACAGGCGCTGGCGAAGTGGCGTCTCCCGTGCCACCTGAGACAGCACGCGCATCCGGATCACCTCCAGCACGCGCGGCACGGCCGTCAGGATCGTGGGCCGCACCGTCAGCAGGTCGGCCGCGAGATGCTCGACCCCGCGCGCATAGACCACCTCGGTCCCCAGAGTGAGCAGAAAGAACTGCCCCACCGTGTGCTCATAGGCGTGCGATAACGGCAGGAATGACAGATAGATTTCGTTCTTGAGGCGAAGCGGCCGTATCAGGTCGAAGGCGCCCTGGCAATTTGACAGCACGCTGCGGTGCGGCAGCATCACGCCTCTGGGCGTGCCGCCGGTGCCGGAGGTGTAGATCAGACATGCCAGTGCTGTAGCCGGAACGCTGGCCGCTTCCGCCTCGACGTCGTCGGGCGGCAGCTGATCCTCGATCAGCTCCCGCCAACGTCCCCGGTCATCATCGATGACGAACAGCAGATCGAGCCCATCCGCCTTGGCCGCGGCGGACCGCAGCCGATCCGCCAGCGCGGCCGTCGACACAATCGCCGCTCGCGCGCCCGAATCGCGCAGCAAATGGGCCTGGTCTTCCACCGTGTTCGTCGTGTAGGCGGGCACCGGCACCGCCCGGATCGCCATCAGCGCGGTTTCGGCAATCGGGAACTCCGGCCGGTTTTCCATGCACAGCACGACCCGGTCGCCTGCCGAAACCCCCGCCAGACGCAGGTTCCGCGCGCAGGAGGCGGCCATGCGCCCGAACGCGCCCCAGTTGATCGAATACCAGCCGCCCCCTGCATTGGTATCATGACGCCAGGCCCGCAACATCGGCCGCTCCGGCCAGGTTCGGGCCAGCGCAAACATCATCGCGGCCAGGTTCGGCCATGTCGGATAGCTCTGCACGTATCCTCCATTACCCAGGTCCGGACCAGCGGTCCGCCCTTTGACGTTGCTACTTCCTAGCTTACATCCACGCTGGATGCAGCAGGCCAAGGACACCAAATTCACAATGAACAACGCCAGCACCGCTCAATCGGAACAATTGCCCCCAGATCAACTGCCCACGGATCAACTACCCTCCTGGGACCTGTCCGATCTCTACCTTTCACCTGACGATCCGCGCGCAATGGCGGATCTGACCCAGGCGGCGCGAGCCGCCAAGGCGTTCGCTCAGGTCAGGACCGGGAAGCTCGCCGCCTTGTCCGGCGCCGACCTGGCCGCAGCGATCGCGGAGTATGAGCAAATCCAGGAAATGCTGGGCCGCGTTGCATCCTATGCGCAGCTCCTGTTCGCTGGCGACTCGACCGATCCCGCGATCGGGCGCTTCTATCAGACGGTGAACGAGCGGGTGACAGCGATCGGCAGCGATCTGATCTTCTTCACCCTTGAACTCAACCGTCTGGATGAACCGGTCCTCGAAAGTAGGTTCAGCGACCCCGCACTGGCTCGTTACCGCCCGTGGCTGCGCGACCTGCGCGTTTTCCGCCCGCACCAGATGACCGACGATCTGGAGAAACTGGCCCACGAGCGCGACCTGACCGCCAACGCTGCCTGGGTGCGCCTGTTCGACGAGACCATCGCCGCAATGCGGATCGACGTGGGCGGCGAAGCCCTGACCGTCAGCAACGCACTCAACAAACTGTCCGACCGCGACCGCGGCGTTCGCGAGAGCGCCGGCAAGGCCATCGGCCGCGCGTTCGGCGACAACATTCGCCTGTTCTCATTGATCACCAACACCCTGGCCAAGGACAAGGATATCGAGGACACTTGGCGCCGTCACGCCCATCCCACCAGCTTCCGCAATCGCGCGAACATGGTCGAGGATGAGGTTGTCGATGCGCTGGTAATCGCCGTGCGCGGCTCCTACCCCCGGCTCTCTCATCGCTACTACCAGATGAAAGCCAAATGGCTCGGTTTACCGAAGTTGCAGCACTGGGACCGCAACGCCCCGTTGCCGAACGACGACGACCGCCTGATCGCCTGGCCGGACGCGGCGCGGCAGGTGCTGGATGCCTATACCGCCTTCAGCCCCGAACTCGCCTCCGTCGGCCGCCGGTTCTTCGAACGGCCATGGATCGACGCCCGTCTGAAGCCCGGCAAGTCCGGCGGCGCGTTCGCCCACGCGACGGTGCCCAGCGTGCATCCCTATCTTCTGCTGAACTATCACGGCCGGACGCGAGACGTCATGACCTTAGCCCACGAACTGGGTCACGGGGTGCATCAGGTCCTGGCCGGCCCGCAGGGCACGCTGATGTCGCACACGCCGCTGACGCTCGCCGAAACCGCCAGCGTGTTCGGCGAGATGCTGACATTCCGCTCGCTGCTCGATGCCGCCAGCCCAGCGCAGCGCCGCGTCATGCTGGCCGCGAAAACCGAGGATATGCTGAACACCGTGGTGCGCCAGATCGCCTTCTATCAGTTCGAGACACTGCTGCACGACGAACGTCGTTCCGGTGAATTGCTGCCGGAGCGAATTGGCCAGCTATGGACACAAGTACAGACCGAAAGCCTGGGCCCGGCGTTCGAGTTCACCCCGGAGTACAGCGTGTTTTGGTCCTATGTTCCGCATTTCATTCACTCGCCGTTCTATGTCTATGCGTATGCCTTCGGCGACTGCCTGGTGAACGCGCTGTATTCGGTGTTTCAGTCCGGCCATCCGGGTTTTCAGGCGAAATACCTGGAGATGCTGCGGGCCGGCGGGACCAAGCGGCACCAAGAACTGCTGGCGCCATTTGGGCTCGATGCGTCGGACCCGGCGTTCTGGAACCAGGGATTGGATGTGATCGCCGGATTTATCGACGAGCTTGAAGCCGGCGGCTGATGCCGTGCCGGTTACGCCTGTTGATGCACGGGGGCACGTTTGAAGTTGAGTTTTATACCGCCCTTGCCTTCAAGTTTGCCACCGCTGCCAAGGATGCTGACCTGGCCTTCGGAACTGACTTCAATCGAGAGTTCAACTTCTTCCAACGACAGGCCAGCTTCACCGCGCGCCTGATCAAACACGTCGCCGACGACGGCGATCAGGTTGCCGATCTGTCGCTTCAGGTCGTCGGCACTGATTTGCACACGCTGGGTCAGACTCTTACGGACCGCCTGGACAGCGGTTGAACCGAAACCGCCGCCAACATCCTCGCCGCTGCGGCCGCCCTCGGTGACCTTTACCGATTCACTGGTCTCGACATCCGTCACAAACCAAAGTCCCGTCCGCTCTTGTTCCATGTGCTGAGCTTCCCTGTGTCAGGCCTGCTGTTTCAGATCGTACAAACCACCCGCAGTCCGATGCGGCCTTGCCACCCCGCCGAACCCGGCTGGATCGAGTCGCGATAGGCGGATCGGCAGATAGCCGGGTTGTGCGACCATGAACCGCCCCTCAATATCCGCTCACTGTCCGCCATTTCGGCGGGATTGGCACTGCCGTCCACCGGCACGTCCGCATAGGTGTCACTCGACACGTCAAGGCAATACTCCCAGATGTTGCCGTGCATATCGTAGAGCCCAAATCGATTCGGCGGGAATGTCCGAACACTCGTTGTCGTTCCCCGGCACACGCCGGCAGGCCCCTCGCCGTAAGAACCCTCATCGTATCTCACGTTATCATAGACATTCGAGGCAACGCTCCTGCCATCGCTCTCGCCGCACACGGCGCCGCCTGTCCCGCAGTAGTTCGCCAGCGCAGGACCAATCGTCGGACCAAAATGGAACGGTCCTGTTGTTTCGGCGCGACAGGCATACTCCCATTCGGCTTCGCTCGGCAGCCGATACGATCGCCCGGTTATCTGACAAAGGCGCAGGCAAAACTCCATCGCCTGGTTCCAGGTAATGCTTTCGACGGGAAGATCGATTCCTTTGAAGAACGATGGATTTGGATTTAGGTTTCGGTTGATCGGCTCGGGGTGAGCCATAATCACACTGGACCACTGCGCCTGCGTCACCGGTGACGAACTCATGAAGAACGGGGCCACCGCGACGTGATGCTGCGGCCCTTCGTTGGCCCGCCTGGCCGGTTCGTCAACCGGCGAGCCCATGGTGAAGCTATCTGCCGGGATCGCAACCATCTCGATCCCGCCGCCAGTGTCCGGCACCTCGGTAAATACTGACGCAGTATATCTTTCCGGTGGTCTTCGTACGCCTTTTTCATCGACCGTCACAACGTCGAAGGAAGTTGCCCGCAGATCGGGCTTCAACCAGCGCCTGCGAATGAAAGGTGCCGCCACGACGGCCCCACTCACCGCGGCACCGGCCCCGGCAATCGCCAGAGCCCGCCGGCGTGTCAGCGTCGTGAACCGCGCCGTCGCCATTCGATCTGGCCACGTTGCGCGGCCGTCTGGCGCAGCGGTAACACGGGGTGCGGCGGCCGGCATTGCAGCGGGCTGCAAGGTCGATTGCCTCTGCGCAATCCGTCTGATGGCTTCATGCGCCTGCGGATCGACCGGTGACACCGCGATCACCCGCCACCAAAGCTGCTCGGCGGTTTCGAAATCGCCTTTCGTTTCGGCCTGCAGGGCGTCAAGCTTGATGGGGCCAAGGTCCGACAGGCTTGCGAGTTTAGGGAAAAGAATCAGATGCTGCTTTTCGATCGGCTCAGCAAACGTGTACGGCGTCTGGCGCGGCTTGCGATACTTCTCACATAGCTGTGGCACGCGGAACCGCAGGTGCTGATCCAGCCGCTCGACCGTGGCGCAGTTCGTCTGTCCTTGCAGCCGCAACCCCTCCAGCAGGATGTACGTGAAGGCGCCATGCTCCAGTTCCGCGATCTCGTAGGAGCGCTCGTTGGGGCTACAGGACGCGATGGTCACCAGACCCGCCTGGCGATCGGCGCCGACCCCCTGGCCATCGCGGGAACCGTCGTTTCTACAGGCATCGAGCAGCAGTAGCACGTTTTCGGCACCGCATCGACGCAGCCGTTCGCTGATGTAGCTGACCGGAATCGCTGTCTCTTCAACATTGCCGGGATCGGCATCAATGGGCATCAGATAGTCGCGGTCGCGCTCGCGCCTGCCGTGGCCGGCGAAGAAGAACCACAGATTATCATTGGGCCGCAGGAATTTCTGCTCGAACCTGATCCGTAGAAAGCGCCGCAATGTGCCGCCGCTGGGGGTCGAGCGAATCGGTTCGCCGAAATCGGTCGGAATAGGCGGTGCGTCTTCGGCGAAGTAGTAAACTTTATCGAAACCGGCGTCCTTTTCAAAGAAATCGCGTAATGCTTGCGCGTCGTGCTTCGCATATTGCAACGATTGCAGGTTGTCGTATCGATCGATGCCGATGCAGATGGCCCAGTTCTGGCTCATCTCAACGGGTCCCCCTGCTATAGTTTCAGCAAGCAGCCACCAGCAGCGCTATCAGGCTGTGCGCGGAGAGGTCAAGCGGGCGCACAATTTTTTAAGGCGAGGGCCCGCTCGGCGGAGCCGGGGTGGCGCGCGCGCGCCGCACTGCGCAACGGGAATTGATGCGTGACGTTTAGGTGTCAACTATCGCTTTACTTTGAAGTCTACTCGGCTGGGCGTGCGCGATCGGTGCGGGCATTGTGCACCGCCGAACGGCCAAAGCGAACTGATCCAAGATCCACCGCACACCTGGGTCTCAGCAAGGTGGTTCTTGCGGCCCCGCACATTGCCCCGCGGATCGCCATGGTCTGTCAGGCCATTGTCGCCCGGAAGCAGGACTCCCGGACTGTTCATGGTAGCCCCAGCCCCGCTGGTGCCCATGCCAGCTCCACCTCCGCCGCTCCCCATGCCGCCGCCACCGCCACCGCCCATACCGCTGCCGCCCCCACCGCTCGCCATGCCGCTGCCCCCACCGCCGCCCATGGCGTGGACCAGAACAATCCCGCGAAGCTGGGACGTCGAGGCACGAAAGGGCGGGGCGGCTGCCACGGAGTGGGCAGCGAACGCCACGCCGGCGGAAATACCAGCCGCTGCAAGAACAACAACCCGAACCAGCGTTTGCATGTTGGCTCTCCGATGGTACTATTGTGTGGTAACAATCAGGATGCCCCGGCCGCCTAAATCCGTAGGCTGGGGCTGGCCCATGACATTGGTCGGCGCCCGAGGTATTGCACGCTGGCGTGCGCCTTGACTGTGATGCAGGTCACTGTCACTTGGTTGGGCGCCCTACGACCTCGGCAGTCGCGCGACGGGACTAACGGCCGCCGCGGTCAGGCTGCCTGCACGCCTTATATTAGTGCGAATCGTCAGGTTTGCGACGCGGGCGCAACGGCTGGTTTACAGTCGCCAGACTTTTCTGCGGCCCCTGCCGGAGGCCGACCGGGATCCTCAGCAGCGCGCGATCGGACGGCCATGGCATACCCAATGCGCCGGTCGGGCTTCACCGGGTGGCGCCCACTGACCCGCTCGATCAGCATGCGAACATCGGTGTCCGCCCCGGCCTTCAGCGCGGAGTCGAGAAATGCCTGCTCGAGCACATCCTGCTGGGCGTGACTGCCACCCATACGGTACATCTCGCCGATTACCGGGCGCATCAAGGCCACGGCCCGGTCGTGCTGCCCCTGCCCGTTCGCCAGCACCGCTGCCGTCACCGGCAGGGCAATCTCCCGCACCAGGCGCGCGATCGGCCGTTCGCCCCCGGCAAAGTCGCGCATCGCGGCCAGCATGGCCTCGGCCACCGAGTCACGGCCGGTCGCCGCCAGCGCCATCATCCAGTGCGGCAGCGTGAACGCCGACTGACAGTCGCCGATCCGGGCCTCGGCCTTGTCGGCGATCTCGGTCCACCGATCGCCCACGTCCACCCCATGCCGGGCGACGCGGAACAGCATCGACGCGGCGTTCTGTACGTCGATATAAAGATCTGGCGCCATCTGGGTCAGCGGCGAGGTCAGATCGCGGAACCGGCCGTCATACAGCGACAGCACCTTGGCGAAATCACCGAGTTCCAGGTGGTACATCGCCTGGTGCCACCATAAATGGTGCTTCAGGTTGTTGGCGCCGTCCCATCGCGAGTGTAGCCCCTCGACCCAGGCGATCCCCTCCAGCCGCCGGCCGGTCATTTCCAGTACATGCGCGACCCCATGCGCCGCCCATAGATCAGAAGGGTCGCGGCGCACCGCTTCCCGGCCCGCGTTTTCCGCCTCCAGGTAGTAACCCGCCTCCTCGTGGGCAAAGCAGCGGCACGCCAGCATAGCACCGAAGCCTGGCAGGTCGGTGCTCCAATGCCGCTCGACCGACAGGATGGAAGCCAGCATCGCCTCGGGACGGCCGCACCAGAAGTTTAGGAAATGCGCCAGCCGAAACGCCAGGATATCCAACGGATGATCGTCGAGGATCGCGTCCCATATCGCCACCGCTGCGTCCGGATCGCCCTCGATCCAGCGCGCCAGCGCCTCGGCATGGGCCTTTTCCCGTGGCGTGCCCGGGCACCGGCCCGCCTGCGCCAGGGCAGCACGCGCCCGTCCGACGGTATCGGTGCGGAACCCCATCAGCAAGAAATAGCCGTAAAGCGTATGCGCCAAGCCGCAGTCCGGATCGGCCGCCAGCAACGCCTCCACCCTCGGAAACATGTCCACCTGGTAGCCAAGGTAGCCGTCCACAGCGTGATCAAACGCCGCGACGGTCGCCTCCGAGGCCATGCTGAGCGGCAACCCGCGGCAATCCTTGAACATGCCTGTCCTCCTCGCCGCGTCCTTAGCACAAGGCAGGATCAGACCGGGAGGAGCGAGACCGTGGCAATGCCCCGCGTGATGATGCCAAGTTGGCGGGCGGCGGCCACGGACAGGTCAACGACCCGCCCGCTGGTATGCATACGGTCGGTGATGGTGACAATGACGGTCCGGCTGGTTCCCGCCAGCGTCACCTTCACTTTGGTGCCGAACGGCAGCCAGGGATGCGCCGCGGTCAGCGCCATCTGGTCGAAACGCCTGCCGTCGGCCGCCAGGCGGCCGTGATAGGCCGGCCCGTAATAGGAGGCGGTTCCGAACTCACCGACCCATGTCCTCCGCGCGACTTGCTCGGGCTCCTGGATTGCGCCCTGCCCCAAAGCCGCGCCCGACGTCCCCGCAAGAATCCCCGTGAGCAAAGCAATTGCTCTTATAAAACATTTTGTCATCGTACCTCACTCAATCAAGGGCAGCCGGTGAATAAAACCGACAAAACCGTTGCGATCGTGGTTCAGGGCGGAATAATGTTCGATCAACGGCGCCGAAACGACCGGCGTTGCATTAACGGAATCCACCAAACAGGTGAATTTGCGGCATTTTTCGTGCCGGGAGAGCTTGTCGCTCGCACCATGACAGCAAACATGCAGATTTTGATCTGTGATGACAACCTGTGAGGGAACTTTTTTCGCGAACCGCCCGAACCTCGCACCCGCCGTGATCGGTCAGTCGTGAGGCCTGGGGCCAGAAAGCCTGGCGTTTCAATGCCGCCGGGCCTGGCGGAAACCCATCCCGCGTGGCCTACCGTCTCGTGCGGGACGGCTTCCGGTTCCGAGCACGGCCAAGCGGGCCCCCATCACCCCCGCTCGGTAGCATTCTGCGTCATTGGCAGGGGTTTGCCGACGTCGCGCCCGCCGCACAGTACGACGGCATCCTTTGAGAGCGGCGCTACGCGATTGCGTTGGCCGATCAGTCCAGGTCGGTTAGTAAAGTGTCTCGCTTGCCAAGGACGCGCCCCAACTCAACAGGACAGCCATCTATACACTATGTCGATACCCGTCAGCGCGAGATCGTAACGTTCGGCGTAGTTAGGATAATCAGAGCGAGCAGCTGCGCAGCAGTCTTTTTACGTAATTGGTCGCCCGAGTATTCAAGGTCCGCCCGACTTCGTCTATCACCGCGGGGCTTTCCTCCCCCGTCGTTGTAACTGTGGTAAAAGTGCCGTTAGGGCTCGAGAACGTTGTTGCACTGAAGGGAAATCCCGCTCGTTGCGGGGTTTCCATGACCAGTGTTCCCCGCAGCACCGAACTACCTTCGCACCTAGGCTTTGCGCGAACGATGCTTGCTTCCTCATCCTTTATTGCTGCAATAAAAGATCCCGCCGTAATGGCACTGCTGCCTGGCAATGGCTGCGAAGCCCCGGAATCCGCCGGCGACGCGTTACTTACTCTTACCGGCGACGTGGACAAAACTGCGGCGGTGGCACAAACAGCGACGAGAGCTGACACTTTGCTCATTCACTTTCCTTCACCAAGAAATAGCGCTCGTTTCATGTACATACATAACTCCGAATTCAAGGGTGAACCCGAGTTGTAATCAGCCATAAAACGCAGAGGGGACTTGGTGGCTGCCTAGGCGAAACTCTGTCCCACATAAACATATCGTGCGGAATCAGCGGCATTCGTCGGTAGACGGGATGACGGCGGGAGAACGCCAGTCGGCATATCCAACAACCTCGCGTTATGATCCTCCCGGAAACCAAGCATCTATCGGATGTGTCTATACAAAGCAAATGAATCCGACGTAACAGCCGAAAAATCCGTGTCAGAACAGGCTCACCCCCGTGCCGAAGGAACGATTATTGCACCAAACTATAGCCGGGAGTCATCTGATAAACCCTGATGCGGCAACTACAGCGCGAATATTGCCTTTTTTGTTAACCAGCAACCTGCTCGGCTGTCCGGACGTTGGCGCTAGCCGGCACGGGGCAAGCCCCGCACACCGCCTGTCACCGATTAGCTGCGGGTGGCAACGGCGCCCTCGACGCGGATCGAGTCTTACGCTTGACCTGATGTTTCAGCGAGCCGTCAGCGCCCGCTCAGCCTGCTACGCCGCACCGCGCAGCAGCTCGCTCTCGACCCCCAGGCTCCGCGCAATCGGCAACAACGTAAAGTACCGGCGCGACACCCGGTCAGCGACCGCGCTGATCGCCTTCTCCAGCACCCACAGACGCTGGGTCAACCTGGCCGTGGTCGCCGTCTGGTCGGGCGAGCGCAACACCTCCTGCACGATATCGCGGGTCTCCTGCAGCAGCGGCTCGACCGCCAGCAGCAGCGAGTCGCCATCCTCGACGATCTCCCGCAGCAATTCGCGCGCCGCCACCAACTGGAATGCCAGGCCGCGCGGATTGCCCTCGTCGGCCAAAACGAGGTCCAGCGCCGGAGCGGGCTGCAGGACCGCGAGATAGCGCGCACGGTAGGTGATCACCGAATCGCGCAATTCCAGCGCCAGGCGCAACCCGGCTTCCACCCGGCCGGGTTGCGTCGTCGCGCCCGGCTGATCGAGTACCTGAGCGAGTTCCGACACGATCGCCTGCGCCCGTTCCATCCGGCGGCCGAAATCCAGAAACAGCCGGCCGCCGCCGCGCACCATGTTTTCTGCCGCCAGGCCGGCGACGGTGGCAGCAAACTCCAGGATCTCGGTCGTCAGGTTCGACGCGCTTTCCAACGACCGAGCGTTGGCCGCCGCCGGCAGCCGCTTCATGTCCTCGCCCAGGATGCGCAGCGATCGCGTGAGTACCGCATGCATCTCCCCCGTAAGGCGGTCGCGTAGTTGATCGACCTGCCGCGAGACGTGGGCCAGCACCCGGCGCATGCCGCCGTCGTGGCGGAAGGCACGCATCACCGCGGCGCCCAGCATGCCGACACCCAGGACGCTGGCATCCTCGGCATCCATCATTTTCACCTTGGTCAGGCTGGCGATCAGGATCTGCATCTCCGCTACCTCCTTGGCGGTCGGGGAGGGACGCAGAATGCGCGCGATCATGGCCCGCTGCAGGCGCGCGGCCTCTTCCAGCCGTTCCAGATACCGGCCCAGCCAGTAGAAATTGTCCGCGACCCTCGAGGGCAGGTCGCCGGCGGTGCGGCGAATCGCCAGTGTCGGGGTCAGCAGTGCCAGCGCGCCCTGCACGGTGCTGGTCTCCGCCTCCATCACCCAGACGTCCTTGGACAGCGCGTTGCGCGGCAGGCGGCCGGCCAGCGCGTCTTCCTCGGACAGCGCCCGCGCCAAGCCCCCCGGCAACGTACGCCACCGCGTGCCATCAAACGTCACGAACATCCGCAGAGCGATCGGTTTGGCCTCTAGCCCGTGCGCTCCGGCGCATGGCGCCACCGACAGCGTCGGCGCCACCGAGGCCGCATAGGCGGCGGGATTCGCCGCGATCTGGGCGGCGAGTTCGTCCCGTTCGGCCGATGACAGCATCATTGGCACCACCGGCGGGGTTTCGCCGTCGATCGCCTTGCGGATCAGCCACCCTTCCAGGTCGCGCAGGATGGTGCGCACCATGGCACCTTCCCCCAGCCACAGCGTCGCCTGGCTGGCGAGTTGCAGGTCCTCGCCGAGGAGGCGACGGGCGAGCGCGGGCAAGAACGCGGCGAGGGCCGGAGCCTCGGCAAGGGCGGAGCCGGGGTCGTTGACCATGCGGACAGATCCGCTGCGAATCGCGTCAAGTAGACCGGGAACGCCCACGCCGGCCGCCAATTCCAGCGAGTCCACCCGATGGCCTTCCTTGCGGCGCAGCAGGACGCCGACCCGTTGCAGGCCACGCAGCGTTTTCAGAAATACCTTCCCGTTGCGCAGCGTCAGGTCGCCGCCCTCCACCAGGCCGATCGACATCTCACGCGACAGCAGTACATGCTCGAACCACAGCGGATCGGCGTGTCCACCGCTCAGCAACGCAACGCCCGCCCCATCATCGGGCGCGAGCGCCTGCAGCGCGTCGCTGGTGATCTCCAGATGCTGACGTAGTTGCTGGATCCGCTGCGACTGAAACAGTTCGGGCACCACGCGGGCCAGAATGCGGCGGTTCTCCAGCGCATAGGCGAGCCCCTGCGACTGGCCGGTCCGGTCGGACAGCACCCGCCACGCGCCGTCCGATCCTCGCAGCATGTCGGCCGCATAGAACGACAGGTACCGGTCTCGCCGGTGCCCATCGACGGTACGGCAGGGGCGGAGGAATTCCGGATTACCGTAAACCAGTTCCGGCGGTATCAGCCCCTCCGCCATCAGCGTGCGCGGGCCATACAAATCAGCCAAAATCAGTTCCATAAGCTGCGCGCGCTGTGCCAAGCTGACCTCGAGCGAGGCAAATTCGGCCGCCGACATCAGCAGGGGAATCGGGTCGCAGCGCCAATTCACTGCCGGCTCGCCTGGCAGGATGGCGGTGATGCCTTCGTCCGCGAATGCCTGATCCAGCAGGCCGGCGCGTTGCGCCAGCGTCTCGTGCCCAAGCGCGAACATGGTGGACAGCAGGGATCGCCAGTGCGGCTTGGCGTGCCCTGTTCCATCCGCCATTTCGTCCAGCGCACTGCCGCCTATCACGCTATCCCGCCGACCTGGCCGGATTGGCTTACCAGCGCCGCCGAACCCATGCAGGCACGCACACTCTCTTCCTCTTCGCCAACCACGAACAAACAGCGTGCACGTGCGTCCAACGCTTGTCCAGACATTAACCCGGCCTCACGCCGCCGGTTCCGGTGCGCCGGTCACCGCTGGAGGCGGTTCGCGGCGCGTGCACCGGGTGCGGCCCGGGGGGTGACTGATTCACGCGGAAACCGTGATCGCACCGCGGCTCACGCTTCGCCGCGATCTGACATCGTTGGAAACCCGCGATTTCGCGGCGCCCCCGCAACGATCGTCAACGAAGCCCTTGTGAAACGAGTGCCGGACGGTTTAAGCCCACCGGCTTGCGGCCATCTTCCTCGCCTCACGATTCTCCGGGGCCGTCACAACAGAGGTTTCTGGATGTTTTCCCGGTTGTTTGGCTTCATGTCGGCTGACATGGCGATCGATCTCGGCACCGCCAACACACTTGTCTATGTCAAGGGCCGCGGCATCGTCCTGGCCGAACCTAGCGTCGTTGCGATCGCAGACGTTCGTGGCAAGAAGCAGGTAGTGGCGGTGGGCGAGGAAGCGAAGATGATGCTGGGCCGGACGCCCGGCCACATCGCCGCCAGCCGCCCGTTGCGTGATGGCGTCATCGCCGACTTCGAAGTCGCCGAGGAAATGATCAAGCACTTCATCAGCAAGGTGCGCGCCCGCCGCAGGTTCGCCTCGCCGCTCGTCATTGTGTGCGTTCCCTCCGGGTCCACCGCGGTGGAACGCCGCGCCATCCAGGAAGGTGCGGAAAGCGCGGGCGCCCGGCGCGTGCAACTGATCGAGGAACCGATGGCAGCCGCGATCGGCGCCGGGCTTGCGGTCACCGAACCCTCGGGCAGCATGGTCGTCGATATCGGCGGTGGCACGACCGAGGTCGCGATCATTTCGCTGGGCGGCATCGTGTATTCGCGCAGTGTGCGCGTCGGCGGCGACAAGATGGACGAGGCGATCATCAGCTACATCCGCCGCCGCCATAACCTGCTGATCGGCGAGTCCTCGGCCGAACGCATCAAGATGGACATCGGCGCCGCGGCCTCGTACGCCAATGGCGACGACGGCCCGTACCGGGAAGTGCGCGGCCGCGACCTGATGAACGGGGTCCCGCGTGAGGTTCTGGTCAGCCAGCGCGAAATCGCCGAGAGCCTCACGGAACCGGTGTCCGCGATCATCGAGGCGGTCAAGGTTGCATTGGAAAACACACCCCCCGAACTGGCCGCCGACATCGTGGACAAGGGCGTCGTGCTGACTGGCGGCGGCGCCCTGCTGTATCGGCTGGATCAGGTGTTGCGCGATGCGACCGGCCTGGCGGTCGTGATCGCGGAAAATCCGCTGCAATGCGTCGCTCTGGGTACCGGCCGCGCACTGGAAGAAAGAAAACGTCTGAGCAACGTCCTGACTAGCATGTATTGATCAAGTGCTGACGGTCATCGTCGGCTTCGGCATCCTGATGTCGGTGCACGCGCATCGCAACGTTGTGTTCGGCGTGACGACCGACGACGCCCAATATTTCCCATCCGAGAAGCGCGAGACCCCCACTGCGACCGTCATTGCTACGCGCATACCGGAAGACATCTTATGAGGTGGCTGGCATCGCGGTCCTCATCGGTCGGCGTTGCCCGGCGATGGATCAACTGATATCGGCGCACGGTGCTCGTTCAGCCGTATTCATCACGGCCTACAATCCACTTTCCCGCGTGCGGCCGCCTGGAGCCAACCAGCGGATGCAAGCGCGATTGCGCCAGGCGCTCCGGCGCCGCCCGGTCCTCAGCGCACGCGGGTCATGGCGGGGCTGGACCGAATCTCATCTGCTGGTCGTCGACGATGTTCGGCCGATGGTCAGACTGGCGCGGCGCTTTCGGCAGTGCGCGGTCGTGGTCATCCGTCCACGACAGGCCGCCCAGCTTGTATTCACCTCATGATCCGCGGCGGGGCGGCCTCACCCCCAGCGACGGATTCCCGCGTAATGCGCCTGTCGCACGACAAACCCCGCCCATGACAGTTGCGGCAGCAGGGTGATGAAAGGCACCTCGGGCTTGTAGACGGACGGTGCGGCGATGAACAGCAGGCAACAGGCACCCCCGAAAAGCACAAAGCCCCAATGCACCAAGGTCACCGTGACCGGCGACATACCTGATCGCTGGGCCACCTGGTACAGGTGCCCACGATGCGGCTGAGTGACGGCCTCGCCGGCCAACAGCCGTCGCACCAGGGTGAACCCGACGTCGAACAGCACACCGGACAGCAGCATCGGCATCAGCATGAACGACAGTTCCACACCGTCGAAGCGGCTGGCCACCACCGCCAGCACCGCCAGCATGAAGCCGCAGAACTGACTGCCGACGTCACCCATGAAGATGCGAGCGTTGGGAAAGTTGAACGGCAGGAAGCCTGCCAGGCCGGCCGCCAGCAGCCCGGACGCCGCATACGCGAACCAGCCGCCATGCTGCTCCGCGATCAGCACGATGAACAGGCACGCAATCAACGCCACACCGCCGGCCAACCCGTTCAAGCCGTCGATGAAATTCATCGCATTGGTCGTGAACAGTACCCAGACGATGGTCCCGGCGACACCGATCCAGGCGACTGGCAAGGGTCCGAGATAGGGAATACGAAAATCCGTCACATAAAGGCCGCTGCCGATGGCCACCAGCGCCGCGAGCACCTGAGCGCCCAGCTTGATCAGGAACGGCCAGTTGAAAAGATCGTCGAGAAACGCGACGACTGCGATCGCCACCGAGGCCTCGATCACACCGCGGAAATACGGATCCGCGAGACGTGCGAACGCGGCGAACCGGTACAGCACCGCGATGCCGACCAGGAAGGTGATCACGATACCCACGCCACCCCCCTTGGGTGTCGGCTGATCGTGCGCCTTGCGCGCCTCGGGCGTGTCCATCACCCGAACTGCAATCATCGTGCGGACGGTCGCGGCGGACAGCGCGACCAGCACAACGGTGAAGCCAAGGTGGCGCAAGAAGGCAACAAGGGTCATACAGCGATCCGCTCGGTGGCGGCGGATCGTCTATCGCCTTGTCCGCCGGCACGCTACCGGGCGTGTCCTACCGGCACTGGCAACTTCGCCCGCTCGCCGACCGGGGACTGGTCCGCTGTCGACGGGCAGCCCAGTGTCCAATCGCGGTGAAGCGTGAGTCGCGAAGCGATCACGATTTCCACGCGAATCGGCCGCTTCAAACTAATATAAGCGCGACGTATCGCGCTTCTCTGATGCACGATACTAACTAGCTTTGGCGCCATGCTGATCCCTGTCACGCGGTCAATCACGATCGATGAAGCGGAACTGACCGAGGACTTTCTGCGCGCCTCCGGCGCCGGCGGTCAGAACATCCAGAAGGTCGAAACCGCGGTCCAGCTTCGCTTTGATGTACGGCACTCGCCAAGTCTGCCGGCGGCGGTCCGCGATCGTCTCGAACGTCTCGCCGGGAGGCGCCTGACCAAGGACGGCGTTTTAGTGATTTCGGCGCAGCGGCACCGGACGCGAGAGCGGAACCGGCAAGATGCGATGGATCGCCTGTTGGCGTTGATCCGAGCGGCGGCCTCACCGCCGCCGCCCGTGCGCCGGCCCACCCAGCCGACCCGAGGTTCCAAGGAACGCCGGCTGCAGGACAAGTCCCACCGCTCCGGGGTGAAGGCTGGCCGCGGTCGGCCGACGGACCCGTAGCAGATCGGCGCACGCAGCCTCTGCGGAATGCCGCCATGTACCGCGACAAGCGCCGCCCCGCGCGCTAAACCGCTTGGCATGCGATACCATGTCCAGCATACTACTCGATACGCCTACGGTAGCCCGGTCGAACTCGCGGCCCACATGGTGCATCTGCGCCCGCGCCCGCGGCCGTGGCAGATCGTGATCTCGGAGCGCATCACCACTGACCCGATGCCCGCTCGTCGGCGCGACGGCCTGGACTATTTCGGCAACCACGTTACCTGGCTGTTTCTCGACCTGCCCCACGCCGATTTCGAGATCACGTCCGAATCGGTCGTAGAGGTCAAACGCCCATCGTCCGACGCCGCCGAGGCCACGCTTCCTTGGGAAGAGGTGGTCCAGGCCGCCCGCACCCAGGACGGGTGGCACGCCGTCGAGTTCCAGTTCCCCACGCCGATGGCGCCCGTCGATCCGGCCTCCAAGGCCTACGCCGCCCAATCGTTCACCGCCGGGCGCCCGGTTCTGGAGGCTGTGCTCGAGCTAAACGAGCGCATCTATAATGAATTCCGATTTCGCTCCGGCGTCACCACGATCTCGACTCCGGTGTCGGAGGTGATGGCCCGCAAGGAAGGCGTCTGCCAGGATTTTACCCACGTCATGATCAGTGGGCTGCGCGGAATCGGCATTCCTGCACGCTATACCTCCGGCTACATCCGCACCAGGCCGCCGCCGGGCCAGAGGAAGCGCCATGGAGCCGATCAGTCCCATGCCTGGGTGGGCTGCTGGCTGGGTCCCGAACACGGCTGGGTGGATGTCGATCCCACCAACGGCATTGTCGTCAAGGATGAGCACGTCCTGCTGGGCTGGGGCAG
>DASYBP010000182.1:0-7126 GCA_036500715.1 Rhodopila sp. | reverse complement strand
ATCCAACAATCAGGCGCGCCACCGGCAGCCCGATCCGCCCGGCGGCCCAAGCCGCAAGCACATTGCCGAAATTGCCGGTGGGGACGCTAAATGCCACCTCGCGGTCGGGCCCGCCCAGCGCCAGCGCGGCTGCGGCGTAATACGGTACCTGCGCCACGATACGCGCCCAGTTGATCGAATTTACCGCTGAAAGCCGCATCTCGGTGCGGAAAGCCGTGTCGGCGAACATCGCTTTCACCAGGTCCTGGCAGTCATCGAACGTCCCCTCGATGGCGATATTGCCGACGTTCGCGGCTCGTACGGTGGTCATCTGCCGACGCTGCACTTCGCTGGTGCGCCCGAACGGATGCAGGATCATGATATCGACACGCTCGCGCCCGGCGCAGGCTTCTATCGCGGCAGAGCCGGTGTCGCCGGAGGTCGCGCCGACGATCGTCACGCGCTGGTTGCGTTTGGCCAGCACGTGGTCGAACAGACGCCCCAGCACCTGCATCGCCACGTCCTTGAAGGCGAGCGTCGGTCCGTGGAACAGTTCCTGCACGAACAGGCCTGTCTCCAGCTGGATCAGCGGCACAACAGCAGGATGCCCAAACCCTGCATAGGCCTCGTGACAGATCGTCCTCAGGACCGCGAACGGGATCGACCCGCCGACAAACGGCTGCATGACGTGCGCGGCAAGCTCCGCGTAGGGCAGTCCGCGCATCGCCCGCCAGTCGGAGGGGCCGAAGTGGGGCCAGGTTTCCGGCATGAACAGGCCGCCATCCTCAGCGAGTCCAGCCAGCAGGACATCGCCGAAGTCGCGAGCGGGCGCCTGCCCGCGGGTAGAAACAAAGCGCATGCCGCGTGTTCTACGAGGTTAGTAGCGCTGCGCCCAGATCGAACCCGCGTCCACCATCGCTTGCACGGGATCCCCGGTCCGCCCCAACGCCAACAACGCCAGGGCGATGGTCGCCTGGATCGTCGCCAACGGAGTTGCCGGCGTGAGTTCCCCGCTCCACACGGCAGCGAACAAACCTGCCGTGTCGCCGCCAGGCGGATGCGGCTGCAGGCCCTCGACCGCCGGCAACGCAAGCTCCCGTCGCCCGACCTCCTGGTCCCACAGCGTGGCGGTCCCGGGTTTCAGCGGCACGCGTTCAGCTTCCCCGCCGCCGCCCTTCAGCACCAGTAGCCGTCGCCGCTGCATCCGCTCCGCCACCCCTAGGTGCACGTCAATATATGGGGGGTGGAAAACCCCATCGACCCCGCAAGGCGCGTCAGCGGGGTTGAGCAAGCGGGCAACCGTGTTGACCGGCGAACGCAGACCAAACAGGCGCCGCAGGTCCAGCAGCCTGTCCAGCCCAGGCACCATTGCGCGCAACGGCAGGTAGGCGAAGCGATCGGACCGCAACGCCCTCAGGGCAGAGACAACATCAACAGCCTGGCGTAGACCGAGGGCCGCCAACCCGTCTTCCACTGGGATCCCGGCGGAAAAATCGTTTGAACCATGCATCAGCACCGTGATCCCCGAACGCGCAAGCGCCAGGGCCGACAGCAGAAACCAGGGAGCCCCCCGGGTGCGGCCGGCGCCGTAGGACGGCCAGTCAAGATCGACCCCGAGGTCATCCCAACCGAGCATCGCATGGCGTCGGACGGCCTCCACCATGCCGGTAATTTCCTCAGCGTCCTCGCCACGGAAGCGCAGCAGCATGAGAAACGCGCCGACCTGATGCGGATCGGCCTCGCCGCGCAGAACCATACCCAGAGCGGTGTCCGCCTCCTCCCGCGTCAAGGCGCGCGATCGGCCCGGGCCGCGGCCGAGCGTCGCGACAAATGCAGCAAACCTGGCCTCCTCGGACGGCAGCGTCACGGCGGCCGCAACATGACGGAAATCTCCGGCAGATGCTCGCTGCCCCAGAACAGTTCTCCGTCAAGAATGAAACTCGGCACGCCGAAAACGCCCTTGGCCTCGGCATCGGAGCTGATCTCCGCCACCGCGGCCAGCCCCTGGGGCAGGAACGCAGCGAAGGCGGCGCCATCGGCGCCCACCTCGGTCAATAGAAGGGCAAGCGCACCGGCGTTTTCGATATCAAGCTCGCGCCTCCAGAATCGCTCGAAAACCATGTCATGATAGTGACGAAACACGATCTCGCCCGCCTCCTGAGCGAACAGCATGCCCGCGGCGGCTGGCGCGGAATTAAAAATCTTCCGCGGACCGCGCAGGATCAGGCCTCGCTTGCCGGCCTGACGTCGGCAGTCCATGTACGAATAACGGACGCGCCGCCACTGGTGCGGATTCCGGTTCGCCTCCAGCACCACGCCGTCAGCGCCAACCGTGGCACTCCCCAAATACTGCGGAATGTCCAGAACATACGGCCGCCAGTCGATCGCCACACCGGTGTCGCGCGCCAGCGCGTAGATCCGGTCCTTTGCCAGAAACGCGTAGGGACTCTTGTAATCGGTGTACACCGTGATCGTCGACGCAGATTGCATGGCGACGACAATAATCATCATTCAGACCGATGGCCATGCGCGCGCCCCGCGCTGAATTCACGTGATGACACGCCGGATTCACGAGTTTGTGATCTCCCGCCGGTCGTGATGTCCTATCAGATTTGGTCCGAAGAATGAACGAACCTGCGTTGGAAGGATGGAGGCAGCTTGACCACTGGGACGCCGGCGCGGGATCTCGGCGCATTGTTGCGCGTGTGGCGGCAAAGGCGCCGCATGTCCCAGCTCGACCTGGCCATCGACGCCAACGTCTCCCTCAAACAGCTCAGTTGTGTCGAAACCGGGCGGTCCCAACCAAGCCTGCAGATGCTACTCGACCTCGCGACGTGCCTGAATGTGCCCCTCCGCGACAAGAATGCCCTGCTCAGCGCCGCCGGCTTTGAACCGTTATTTGCGGAGCGCGGTTTCTGCACCCCCGAACTCGGTGCGGTCCGGCGCGCCGTAGAGAGTGTTCTCGCCGCACATGATCCCAACCCCGCCCTGGTGATCGACCGATATTGGACCATGCTGTCGGCCAACCGCGCCGTCGCACACCTGGTGGCGGGCGCCGAACCGATGCTGCTCCGCCCGCCCGTCAACGTTATCCGGTTGTTCCTGCACCCAGCGGGCCTGGCTCCGCGCATCCTCAATTTGGCGCAGTGGCGCACGGGTATGATCGCGCGTCTGCACCGCCACACCGACCTGCGCGACGATCCGATGGTCTTGAATCTCCTGGACGAGATTCGCGATTACCCCAGCCCGCACGACAACACCGTCCCGAACGAAGTAACCGACATGATCGCCTCACCCTTCCGGTTGGCCACATGCGAAGGCGTGTTGTCGTTTTTCTGTACCACGACACTGTTCGACGCGCCGGTCGATATTACGGTAGCCGACTTATCGATCGAGGCCTTTCTTCCGGCTGATCCCGAAACCGCCACGTATATGCGCGACATCGCCCGAGGCGAAAAAGCCGGGGAGGACAAGGCCAAATCGGACACGAGCCGGCCCTCGGTCCCCGCCCAACCCGCCGAAGCTATGGTCTAGCTTTCCGCCCTCAGTCCGGCGCGGCAAACCTCTGATCGGTTGCGTCCGTCATGGGAGCGGAATAGACCGCCCGCATGGTTGAAGCCAGGCCCAGGGGGTATTTCGGCATCGGCGCCGAGGGGGTTTCGAAATCCGCCAATATCGGGGCGCTGTTACGCACCGGACATGCATTCGGGGCGTCGTTCTGTTTCACGATCGGGACCGGATGGGACGCGCGGGCGGCCCGCACCGCGGATACCGCGGATACGCCATTGCACGTGCCGATGTGGCGCTTCCAGAGCCCGGCCGACCTGTCGTTGCCGCGCGGCTGTGCACTGGTGGGAATCGAGTTGCTGGATGGCGCCATCGACCTGCCATCGTTTCGCCATCCGCTGAATGCGGCCTATGTCCTGGGCCCAGAGCGGGCGGGGTTATCTGCCGCCGCGCTGGACCGCTGTGACCATCTCGTCCGCATCCCCACGCGCTTCGCGCTGAACCTGGCTGTCGCAGGCTCCTTGGTGTTGTACGACCGGTTGCTGCAGCACGGTCGATTCGCCGACCGCCCGGTGGGCTCCGGCGGCCCGCTGCAGGCGCTCCCGGTACCCGGGCACGGGCCGCCACGGTTCCGCAAGACCATCCCGGACTGGCTTCACCCAGATTGGCTTCACAGGGACGCGAAGAAGCTATGAGTTCCGCCCGCTTGTTCCGCGTGTGCGGCCGCCCTATTGCTGCGCGCATGAACATCCGATTCGCCTGTTTTATGACGATTGTGCTGCTGCCGCTCCTGCCGGCCGCGGCGGCCGAGACCAAGAAACCCGCGCCCGTCGCACCGAAGTCGATCGGCAAGTTCGACGACTGGACCGCGGCAACACACTCCGAATCTGGGCAGACCGTATGCTACGCCTTCACCCGCGCGCAAACCTCGTCGCCGCCCTTGACCGGACGTGGATCCGTGGTCCTGACCGTGACTGAACGGTCGTCTGGGCGTGACGCCGTCGCGATCGAGGCCGGGCTGTCCTACGCCGCCAACGCGACGGTGACTGTGCAGGTCGATCAGACGGGGCTGGACTTCTACACCGCGGGCCGCAATGCCTTTGCCCGTGACGGCAAGGCGGCCGTCGCGGCCTTCAACAAAGGCAGCCGCGCCATCGCGCGGTCCCCCGCACCGAAGGAGGTGACGGACACGTTCAGCCTGAAAGGATTCGGCCAGGCGTATGCAGCCATCGTGAAAGCATGTCCCGCGAAGTGAGCGACCTATCGGAGGCCGATCGGACCCGAGTGCTGGCGAAGTCCGCGCTGTTCGACCCGCCCGCGGTCGTGCTGCCCGACGGGCGGCGCGATCTGGTTGGAATGGACCGCGCCGAACTGGCTGCCGAGTTGGCGGCGATTGGCGAACCGGCCTTCCGCGTCAAGCAGTTGTGGCACTGGATCTATCACCAAGGTGCGACGGATTTTTCCACGATGTCCTCGCTCAGCCGGTCGTTGCAGGAGCGCTTGGCGGCTCGGTTCGTTATCGGCCGCCCCGACGCGGCGACGGTGCAGACCTCGAAAGACCAGACCCGAAAATGGTTGTTCCGCTTCCGCGATGGGCAGGAAGCCGAGACCGTCTACATTCCCGACCCGGTCGAAGACCGTGGCGCCGTCTGCATTTCTTCACAGGTCGGCTGCACGCTGTCGTGCCGGTTCTGCCACACCGGTACCCAGACATTGGTCCGCAATCTGGCCGCCCCGGAGATCGTCGGGCAGTTCATGGCGGCGCGCGATGCATATGGCGAATGGCCCTCGCCGAAGGGGGAAACGCCGCGGCTGCTGTCCACCGTTGTGCTGATGGGCATGGGCGAGCCGCTGTACAATTATGTCAACGTTGCAAAGGCGATGAAGATCGTGATGGACGGCGAGGGGATCGGGCTCTCCCGCCGCCGCATCACCCTCTCAACCTCCGGCGTGGTACCCATGATGGATCGGGCGGGCGCGGAACTGGGGGTCAATCTCGCGGTCTCCCTGCACGCCGTCCGCGACGATTTGCGCGACGAGTTGGTGCCGCTGAACCGGAAGTATCCGATCGCCGAAGTCCTGGCGGCGTGTCGGCGCTACCCCGGTTCCTCGAACGCTCGGCGGATCACTTTCGAGTACATCATGCTGAAGGGGGTCAACGACTCCGAGACAGAGGCGCGCGAATTGGTGCGGCTGATCGCCGGCATGCCGGCCAAGGTCAATCTGATCCCATTCAATCGGTGGCCAGGATCGCGGTTCGAACCAAGCGGCCGGGCCGCACTCGAGCGGTTTGCCGGTATTGTGAACGCGGCCGGGTTCGCATCGCCAATCCGCGCGCCCCGGGGGCAGGATATCCTGGCGGCGTGCGGGCAGTTGCGGACCGAAAGCCGCCGGTCGAGGTAGCCGACCCGCGCCGGCAGTCTGAAGACCATGCCCGCGACACCCTCCGGTCAGCTTGTGCCCCGCTTGCCTTCTCGCGGTAGGCTCTGGTGCAGCCCTCGTCACGAAGCTGCTCAAGCTGGGTATCAAGCGCCTACCCGTAGTGCTGACACGGACATATCCAAGGCGGGGTTTGCGGTGGCGTTTCGGTCATACCTTATGAAAGGTATAACGCATTGAAATCATGAAGGCCAGAAAAGTTACAGGAAGTCTTGATTTATGCAAAAAGCCGATTCTCGCGATAAGCCGCAGCACGATGTATGGTTAGGGATAAAGATACACGGGCAGCACCGCAGATCGGCAGGCAGTATGACACTCAAGGACAAACGCGTGGCCGTCCTAGGCGGCACATCGGGCATCGGCCTCGCCATCGCCGATGGCGTGGCAGCGGCAGGCGGCACGCCCATTGTCGTATCGAAGCGGCCGGAGAGTGTTCAAGCGGCGCTGGCTCGATTGCCGGGTGCAGAAGGCCATGCTGCCGACCTGACGCAGGAGGCCGACATTGCGGCCCTGTTCGAGAAAATCGGCGCGATTGACCATCTCACCTACACGGCCGCCGACAAATTGGTGACGGGGCCGCTCGCCGATGCCGATCTGGCTGCCGCGCGCGATTACCTAAACGCGCGCTTCTGGGGGCCTCTCACTGTGGCGAAGTATGCTGCGCCGCGCATCCGCCCAGGCGGCTCCATCGTCTTCACGTCCGGAATCGCCGGTGCTCGACCGCCAGGGGCAGGCTGGGTCTTGGGTGCTGCTCTATGTTCCGCAATGGAGGGGCTGACGCGCGCGCTCGCCATCGAGCTTGCGCCGTTGCGGGTCAACGTCGTGTCGCCCGGCTTTGTCGATACCCCGATATGGAACGACATACCGGAGGCCGACCGCAAGGCGCTGTTCAAGACCGTTGGTGACAAGCTGCCAGTCGGCCACGTTGCCCAACCTGAGGAGGTCGCAGCGGCCTATCTCTACCTGATGCAGGCGAGCTTCACGACGGGTCAGACGCTCGTGACAGACGGCGGCAGCTTGCTTGTATAAACACTGGGGTTGATCTCTTCGCTCCGCCTTGTCATGACCTCCCTGAGGTAACCGAAAAAGGCGCGACATTTTCGGCGTCTATTCTAAATGGGATGTAAAGCGATGATCGTTCTTCATCATGCCTGGCTATCGAGCGCATCGCGTCGTGTTCGCCTTTGTCTGGAAGAAAAGG
>DASYBP010000181.1:0-5012 GCA_036500715.1 Rhodopila sp. | reverse complement strand
CCGCGTCCGCCAGAAACGCTTCCAGCGCGCGCATATATGCCGCATCGTCGAACGCGCGATGCCTGCCGCGTGCAACCTGTTGCCGGATCTGCGTCCGCCAGACAAGGTCTCGTGCCAGGCGGGCCGCGATCGACACGTAATCGTCCAATGATTCGGCGATCGTCGCCTCGCATCCGATACGGCGCAGGATCGCCGCGGTATGGCGTCCGCGCATGAGGCGGCCGCGCAGCGTAACGATCGCCGGGTCGACTGCCAGGCAGTCCAATGTCGATTTTCCGCCGGACCATTCCGGCGTATCCAGAATCACGTCCGCCAATGCAACCGCTCCGGTGTAATCCGACTGCGACATCGGCGGCAGAATCACCACATGCTGGGCGGCATCCAGCCCGGCCGTCGCAAAGGCGTCCCACAGCCGCTGACGGAAGATCTCCGTCACCATCTGGCTCTTGGCAAAGGCGATGAAGACGAACTGGCAGCGTCCAATTTCAGCGGCGATGCGTGGAAATACCACATCATACCGCGGCAGATATTTGTACAGAGCCTGCCCTGACCAGAACACCGGGGCGGTCGGATCCAGGCCCAACGCAGCCCGATCGAGGCGGCGCGGCGACTGTTCTCCCGCCAGATAGCACAGTCCGAGATCGGGCAGCCGCACCAAGGCCTCGGTGTAATGCGAATCGCCGTCCGGCGGCTCCATCAGTTCGCTCGACAAGAACGCGTCGATTGTCGGCATGCCGGTGGTTTCCGGCTGTCCCCAGGCCACGCACTGCACCGGCGCAAGACGCTGCGCCGCAAGGCGACCAGCAGTCGGGTCGATCCCAACCTCGGGATACAGCAGCACATGTGGCGCGGTGGCTACTACTGCCTCACGCCAGGCCTCGGCGGACGGCAGCCCCTGCACGAACGTGTCGCACCAGGCCGCGCAGCGGGCGGTTTCGGCATCGGCGACGCGGCCGGTATGGAATCCGAGGATTTCGAATCGCGCGCCATTAAGCTTCGTCAGCCACCCCTCCAAAAACAGCTTGAACAGCGTATGGTCACAGAAGAAGCCGCTGACGATGCCGAGCCGGATTCGCTCGCCGGGCTGCCGAGGGGATGTCAGCGACACAGCGGGTTCTGCCAGCGCCCGGCAGACCAGATCGCCATAGGCGCTAACCGCATCCTCGAGGCATCCGCATTGGCGGTAGGCGTGACCCAGGCTGTTGTGATGCGGCGCGCAGCCGGGCTTCAGCGCCATCGCCCGCTGGATCAGGGCAATTCCAGCCTGTGGATCGCTATCGGCGGTGATCAGGCCCAACAGATGCAGACTGTCGGGATGGTTCGGATCCCGATCCAGGATGCCGCGATACAGCTTGGCTGCCTCGGTAAGACGACCGGCCTGGTGATGCGCCATCGCCTCGGCGAACACCGCGTCGTTCATGGCCTCAGGCCGCACCCGGCGCAGCGGGCAAGCATCGCTCGGGCAGCCCCCAGCGCAGCGGCGGCTGCCGGGCGGCGATAGTCCCAGATTGGATCGGGATCGGGCGGGTTGACGACCATCGTCGCGTTCGCCTCGAACAGCAGCAGGGAGCCGTCCGGTGCAAGCGCGAAGTCGATACCGCAATAGTCGAGGCCCAAATCGGCCTGAATCCTACCGAGGGCGGCAATGGCGCGTTCGCCGATGACCGTCGGCATGTCGTGCAGAAAGCGCTGTTCCTCGGCGCGAAACGAAGGTTCGGCGGCCATCGCGGCGGTGAAGTAGTGCACTTTCCAGTCGGCCGAGATCGCCAGATGGAGCGGGTAGGCAGCGCCATCGATGAACATGACCCGGTATTTCCGCGCCATGCCGTCCGGCCCGCGCGCGTCCATGTACTCGATCGCCAGCGGGTCGAGGCAGGGCAGCGACGCGACCGCCTGGTCAAGGGCGTCGGCCGTCTCGACCCGGACAAAATGCTGCCCGGTGTGGTAGCCCGGCGCGCGCAGCAGCAGCGGGAAGGATAGCTCTGTTCGCGACAGGCTGGTGACTTGGGGCGCGCGCACCCCAGGAATGCAGCCCAGGCGGTGGGCGATTTGCTCTCGACCCGTCGCGCGGACGTTGGCCGGCGCGTTGACCACCGGCGCGGCGCTGCGGGCAACGATTCGTTCGGCGCCTGCCAAGGCGGCCCCACACAGGTCGGCATCGCCAATGGCATTCACGATCACGGTGTGGCGCGGCAGCGGATCGGCTGGATCAAAGAAATCGGCATATATCGCTGTAACGGCGTAAACCGTGTCATCCAGCCAGGGCCGCACGGCGACATTGCCGCCCACTGCCGAGACCAGCAGCAGCAGCGGGATGCCACCACCAGAACCCCTACCGGCACCCCGGTAGCGCCGCGGGACGACCGCATGGCCCCGGAAGCCCTTCTGCCAATGCGGACCGGCGTCCTGTCCCAAAGCATGCAGCGCCCGCGCAAGACCTTGATGGGCCTGCGGAAGATTGGCATCGACAGCCAGCGCGGCACGATAGTGGGGGCAGGCGGCGGCCGGGTCGCCTGTCTCGCAGAGCAGATCGCCATACCCAACGCGGGCCATGGTGTACCCGGGATTACACTGCACTGCCTGGCGGTACGCCTCCTTTGCTGCGGACATATAGCCGCCCGCCTGCGCCAGCGCCGCCAGTTCGGTCAGCGCCACGGGATGCCGCGGATCGAGGCGCAGGGCATCGAGATAGGTCTGGCGCGCTGCCGCATCATCGCCACAGGCTGCCAGGGCCCGGGCGTGGCGGAGCACACCCTCGATCACGTCAGGGGCTTCTGGAGAAACACCCGCTGATGCCCTGGCGGGCAGTCATGCAACGTGCCGAAGATCGAGAAACCCAGCTTTTCGTAGAACGGCGTTGCCTGGAAGCTGAGGGCATCAACATAGATCCCGACACAGCCCCTGACCCGTGCCTCGGTTTCTGCCGCCGCCATCAACGCGGAGCCGAGGCCCTGGCCACGCATCGTCTGCGGAACGAACAGCATCTGCACCTGCAGCCAGCCGAACAATGTAACGCCCCACAGGCCGCCCACCACCGTCGCGTACTCGTTGCGGATCGGAATGACCAGCAAACAAGGTTTCGCCGGTCCGACCACGTCCTGCGACGCGCCGTCGAGGGCGGTGAAAATAGCCTCGAAGACGCCGCATTCGGCGGTGTCGGAGGCCAGGATCGCCGTCACGCTAGGGTGTTAAGGATGTTGGTTGTGGCGGTGGTGCCGGACTGGGTGATGCCCGAGGACTGACCCGACGACTCGCCGCCACCGTGGTGGTGATGGTGATGATGCGTCTGGCCGGACTGCTGGGTGGACGCAGCCTGCCGGGTGGACGCAGCCTGCCGGGCGGACGCAGCCTGCTGGGCCGGATCGGTCGGTGTTACAGACGCGACCTGCGCCACGGCTGCGGGCGCATTGGCCTGGCTGCTCGCCTTTGCCTGCTGAGGATAGATCGCAGAGGACGCAGCGGAAATTCCCAGTATACTCATAGTGGTCTCCTGTTCAAATAGAACATGTGAACGTTAGGGACAGAAGCTTAACCAATCCTTAATCATCTGTAACGAATTGTATGGATTGGCGCAGCGCGGACATTGATGATCGCCGGTTGCCGCGCCTAACGTGTCCGACTTACTGGGAGCACCAAGGAAAAATGCGGACAATGCGCGTTGGATGTGCCAGCTTCGTCGCTGTTTTCGTGTCAGCGACGCTGGCCCATGCTGTGCACGTACCTCATCCCGACCTGTCGCAGGGGGATGGCGGCGTCTCCGCCTTCTACATCTGGACTGATGAAATCCCCGCCAAACCCGGCCAGATGCTGCGCACCGAGCCGCTCGATCCGGCGCTCGGTCTGACAATGGCCGGGGAGCAGGTCCGTATCCTGTACAGCTCGACCAACGGCGTAGACGGCCAGACCCCGGTCGCTGTGTCAGGGGCGTATTTCGTGCCGAAAGGACCCAAGCCCGCCGGTGGCTGGCCGCTGGTGGCGTGGGCGCACGGCACGACCGGACTGGCGGACACCTGCGCGCCATCGTGGATACCGCGGTCGCAGCGCGACTCCAACTATCTCAATGCATGGCTGCAGCAGGGCTACGCGATCGTTGCTACTGACTATCAAGGTCTGGGGACGCCGGGCCCGCACCCGTACCTGGCGGTAAGACCGGAGGCCTACAGCGTGCTGGACAGCGTACGCGCGGTGCTAAAGGCCTTTGCGGATGTTTCGAATCGAGTCGTGGTCATCGGGCAGTCGCAGGGCGGCGGCGCGGCATTCGCCACGGCGGGTGTCGCCTCCAGCTATGCACCCGATGTCAACATCCGCGGCAGCGTGGCGACGGGCGTGCCGTTTCTGAACTCCGACGTGCTGCGCCCGCCAGCGCAACCCACGCCGCCGGAGAAGGCCGATCCAACAATTGCCTACGATCTCTATATCGGGATCATGATGCAACAGGGTGACCCATCATTGCCTGCCGAGCAATTGGTGACGGAGCGGGGCCGCCCGCTGCTCGAGGAGGCCCGCACGACCTGCATTGGTCCGCTGTTCCGGGCGGTTCAGCAAGCCGGGCTGAACCGCGAGAACACACTGCAGCCGGGATTCGTCACGGCCTTCAAAGCCGCGTTGCCGATGATGCAGTTCAGCACCGTCCACCTGCCGCAACCGCTGTTCGTCGGCACCGGCGAGCAGGATCACGACGTGCCGCCAGCCTCCCAACTCGCGCTCGTCCGCGATGCCTGCGCCGAGGGATCGGTGGTGGAGGCCCATCTGTACGCGGGGCTCACGCACAGCCAGACGGTCAACGGTTCGCTGAAGGATTCGGTGCCTTTCGTCCAAAAGGTCATGGCTGGGGAACCGATCACTCCGGCCTGCGAACCGACCGCGAAGTAGAGGCCGCCAGTGTCACGCATCAGAGAAGCGCGATACGTCGCCTTTTGATTGAAGTGGCCGATTCACGCGGCACTCGTGATCGCTTCGCGACTCACGCTTCACCGCGATCGGACACTAGAGCGCGAGCCGGCGGCGCATTT
>DASYBP010000180.1:0-2039 GCA_036500715.1 Rhodopila sp. | reverse complement strand
AACGTCCGGGTTCGGGCGATGTGCTTACTTTCGACAACGACCGCGATGGTGAAGGTTTTCGGATGCCGTCAGGCGTACGAAAACCGCCCATGCACGAACCCGCGGGGCTGCGGTGCCGGTCTATGGGGATTTCGGGTTTTGCCGGTCCATGATGATGGCGGAACCGGCTCGGCGCTGGCCTCGGCAGCAGCTTGGTGAGTGAAATTCTTCACGAGGCTGGTCTGGAATCGGTATCTGGCCGCGGCTGATATCCAGCACGTCTGCAACGATCCGGGGGAAGGGCGTGCTTGGAGACGTTGGCCGGAACGGGGGTGTTGCGGCGTCGGGTGAGCGCAAGCCGTGTCGGGTCACGACGGAATGCTCCCGGTTGGTGCGGGCGCGTGAGGTGGCGCGCGGGGTTGCCTCCATCGCCCGAAGTTCTCAATGATGATCATGCGCCCGCCGCAGCAGGGACAGGGCGGCAGCCAATCGCGTGGTTCTGCGACTTCGACAGGCTCCGGCGGTGGTGCGACGGCAAGCAGTTCGCGGGCACGCGCTATATTGGCTTTGCGGGCGGAACTGGCGAGCCAGCCGTAATGTCGGATGCGGTGGAAGCCACGCGGCAGGACATGGAGCAGGAAGCGGCGGATGAACTCGTGCGACGTGAGCGTCATGACACGTTGCCGCTCGGGGCCATCGCGGCGATAGTCTTTGTAGCGGAAGGTGACCCCGGTCTCGTCGAACGCGACCAGACGCCGGTTCGAGATGGCGACCCGGTGGGTATAGCGCGAGAGATAGGCGAGTACGGCCTCGGGACCGGCGAACGGCGGTTTGGCATAGACCACCCACCGCTTCGCCCTGCCCCGAGCAAGGTGACGCAGGAAAAGGCGGCGGTCGGCGAGACCGGCCAGGGTGCCGAAGAAGGCAAGTTTCCCCGCCTCGTGGAGCTCGATCAGCCGGGTGATGAAGAGGCGGCGGAAGAGCGTGCCGAGCACCCGCACCGGCAGGAGGAAGCCCGGACGGGACGATATCCAGCGCTGCCCGTCGAGCGAGATGCCGCCGCCCGGCACGATCATGTGGACATGCGGATGGTGCGTCATCGCCGATCCCCAGGTGTGGAGCACGGCGGTGATGCCGATGCGGGCGCCGAGGTGCTTGGGGTCAGCCGCGATCGTCATCATCGTCTCCGACGCCGCACGAAACAGCAGATCGTAGACGATCGCCTTGTTCTGCCCGGCGATATCCGCAATCTCGGTGGGAAGCGTGAAGACGACATGGAAGTAGCCGATCGGCAGCAGGTCGGCTTCGCGCTCGGCCAGCCAGATGCGCGCAGCGGTGCCTTGGCACTTGGGGCAGTGCCGGTTGCGGCAGCTGTTGTAGGCAATGCGCTGATGCCCGCAGTCCTCGCAGGCATCAACGTGGCCACCGAGTGCCGCCGTGCGGCAGTTCTCGATCGCCGAGATGACCTTGAGCTGGGTCAGGCTGAGGTGGCCGGCCTGAACGGCGCGATAGCCGGCACCTTCAGCCTGGAAGATATCGGCGACCTCGAGCGAGACGCGCAAGCCGCTTCAGCCGCCAAGATCCTCGCCCTGCATCAGCACCGCCAAACGCTCGAGAGGACTGGTCACCGAGCGGATCGTCTTGGTGGCAACGTGCGCGTAGAGGGCGGTCGTATCGAGCTTGCTGTGCCCCAACAGGACCTGGATCACGCGGATATCGACATCCTGTTCCAGCAGATGGGTGGCGAAGCTGTGGCGCAGCGTATGGGGCGACACCCGCTTCCTGATCCCGGCCGCTTCGGCTGCCTCATGGATCGCGCGGTTGATCTGCCGGGTCGAGATCGGGTCGGTGCAACTGCGCCCGGGGAACAGCCAGCCATGTCGCAGCATGATGCTGCCCCGCTTGCCTTCCTTCCACCACAGCCGCAACAGCGCGAGCAGCTGGGGGGACAGCATGGCGTTGCGGTCCTTGCGTCCCTTGCCCTGTTCGACCCGGATCAGCATGCGCGTGCTGTCGATATCATCGACCTTGAGGCTGGCCACTTCGGACACGCGCAGGCC
>DASYBP010000179.1:0-1755 GCA_036500715.1 Rhodopila sp. | reverse complement strand
TCTTTCCTTAACGATTCACCGGCATCATCCCGCCCATGGCCGCCGGCTGGGTCTACATCATGACGAACCGCCCCAACGGAACGCTGTACCTCGGCGTAACGAGCAACCTCGCCCGCCGCGTCTGCGAACACCAGGCAGGCTCTGGATCCGCGTTCACCTCGCGGTACAAACTCCATCGTCTTGTCTATGCCGAACCCCATGGCGACATCCTCACCGCCATCCAGCGGGAAAAGACTCTCAAGCACTGGCCTCGTGCCTGGAAGGTTCGCTTGATTGTCGCCGCAAATCCCGGGTGGGAAGACCTGTCGATCGGGTTGATCTGAAGACGTGGGTGGCCGGGCCAAGCCCGGCCATGACACATGATTGGAGCCCAAACCACCACTCTCCACGTCGGGGACCAATCGTTACAGCAACAAGCTCAGCGGGTCCTCGACGACCTGCTTGAAAACGCGCAGCCACTGCGCGCCCAGCGCGCCATCCACCACACGGTGATCCACCGACAGCGTGCACGTCATCACCGTGGCGACAGCCAACTCGCCTTCCTTGTTCACCACCGGCCGCTTCCGCCCGGCGGCGACGGCCAGGATCGCCGCCTGAGGCGGATTGATGATGGCGGAAAATTCCGAAACCCCGTACATCCCCATGTTCGAGATCGAGAACCCGCCGCCCTGGAACTCCTCGGGCTTCAGCTTGCCGATCCTGGCGCGGCCGGCAAGATCCTTCATCTCCCGGCTGATCGTCGACAGGCCCTTGGTGTCGGCTTTGCGGATGATCGGCGTGATCAGCCCGTCGGGAATTGCCACCGCGACGCTGATGTCGATATCGTCGTAGAGCACCATCCCGTCGTCGGTCCAGCCGGCATTCACCGTCGGCACTTTTCGCAGGGTCGCCGCCGCCGCCTTGATGATCATGTCGTTGATGGTGATCAGATACGCCTCCGGTGAGTCCTTGGCCGGCGCCTTCGCGTTCAACTGCGCAAGCAGCGCGTTCATCGCGTCGATTTCGATATCCATCGACACGTAAAAATGCGGAATGGTCGCTTTGGCCTCGGTCAGCCGCTTGGCGATGACCTTCCGCATGCTGCTGTGCGGAACAATTTTGTGCGGTGCGGCGATGGCGGGCGCCGGCCCCCTCACCGCGGGTGCGGTGGCAGGGGCGGCAGCGGCCTGCGCTGCCGGTACGCCGCCTTTCTGAGCCGCTTCGATATCCGCCCGAACGATGCGTCCGTTCGGCCCGCTTCCCCTCAGGCCCGACAACTCAATTCCAGCCTGTGATGCCATCCGGCGCGCCAGCGGCGAGACGAAAATCCGCCCCTCCGAGCCAGCGTGACCATTCGGCAGCGGCGCGGCAGGCGCTGGCCTGGCAGGCTGCTCCGCGGCGGGCTTCGCCGCCACGGATTCCGGCGCTGGCTTCTGGGTATGCTTTGGCGTCGCCGGAGCCCCACTCGGCACCGCCTCGCCTTCCTCGACCAGAACCGCGATCGGGGCGTTCACCTGCACATTCTCGGTGCCGTCGCCAACCAGGATCTTGCCCAGCACGCCTTCATCGACCGCCTCAACCTCCATCGTCGCCTTGTCGGTCTCGATTTCAGCGATCACGTCGCCGGCCTTGATTGTCTCGCCTTCCTTCTTCAGCCAGCGGGTCAGCGTGCCCTCGGTCATCGTCGGGCTCAGCGCCGGCATCAGGATATTGGTCGCCATCAGTCACGCTCCCCGCTCAGACGATTTTCCTCACCGCGTCCACCACCCAGTCCGG
>DASYBP010000178.1:0-10365 GCA_036500715.1 Rhodopila sp. | reverse complement strand
CGAGCGGCATATTCCGAACTCCATCGCCACGCTGAGACGGCGGCTTATTGTCGCACTGGTCCAGCATCTGCCGCGCTGCCCGTGCTGCGCCGCAGGACCAGTGATCCAAGCGCGACAAAACTTGTGACACAGTAAGACTAGAGCATCTGCGACGCCTGCCGAAGGCGAAGAGCATCGCCATTCTGACCTGGGGCGGCCTGCGCGGCGGGATCTCCGTTGCGCTGGCGCTGACGCTGCAGCCCTCACCGTATCGGGGCGCGCTGCTCGCGGTCTGCTACGCCGTGGTGGTGTTCACCATCCTGGTGCAGGGCCTGTCGATGCCGATGCTGGTTCGGCGCCTGTATCGTCCTACAGCAGTCCCGCTACGATGACCGTGGCGAGGCCGAGGATCAGGTTGACGCCAATCAGCCTGCGGATGGTGTTCAGGCTCGACGCCATCCGGTTGCGGTCGGTGGTACGGCGAAACTGGCGGTAGGGGCCGAAGAAGATAACCAGGAACGCGGCCGCCATCAGCAGCCCGAGCCCCATCATCGTGTTGATCTGCCAGGGCGCGGTTGCCATATCCCAATGAAGCGCGAGCATGGCGAAGCCGGTGATGAGGATCAGCGGCATGGCGTGCCAGACAACCAGGAAGAATTTTCGAAACACCTGCGTGTGCACCAGCATCCGTTGCGGCGCCTCGATCGCCGCCAGGCTTGGACGGAGCACCACGTAGGCGAAGAACATCCCACCAACCCACAGCACCGCGCATAGCAGGTGCAGTGCCTTGAGGCCCTGATACACGATCATCGGATCCTCCCCAGCAACTCGTTTAGCAGGGCACGTAGCTCATTCGCGGCGATTGATCGAGGGGCGGTCTCGGTGATGCCCAGCCCCTCGGCGAAGGCGGAGGCGAAGCCGGTGCGGTTGCCGATTGTCGCCTTCAGCATAGGCTTGCCGTCGCCATGAAGCTGCGCGGCCATTACCTCCCGCAGCTTGCCGGTGGCGGGCACGCGATTGAGGACCATCGCGGCCTGGCGTTTTTCCGCGGCGGCGAGTTTCAGAGTTCCCTCGGCGGCCCAGATGTCGGGGGGGCTGGGCTGGACGGGGATCAGCACCAGGTTGGCGCCGCGGATGGCGAGGCGCGCATCAGTGTCGACCTCGGGTGGGCTGTCGATCAGCACGATGTCGTTGGCGGATTTTAGCCGGTCCAGTTCGCCGGTCACTCGCCAGCCCGACACATCGGAGAATCCCAGCTTTGCCGCTGATTGAGGACGCAGTCCGTTCCAGCGGGTCAGGCTGTGCTGGGGGTCTATGTCGAGCAGCGCCACCTTGTGCGTGGGAGCAAGCGCGGCCGCCAGGTTGGCCGCCAGGGTGGTCTTGCCGGTGCCGCCCTTTTGTTGCGCCACGGTGATAACGATCGCCATGCCAGCCAACTCCCGCCAGTGCTGTGCGACAGTCTCAGAAATCAGCGATTCGACGCTAGTGTCTCGGCTCGCTTTTCCACTACGCCGGTCCTATCGTGAGCCGGCCCCGTCGTCCGGGAAGAGAATAGACAAGCAGGAAAGGCAGAATGACCGCTCATCGGCCCGGAGGCGCAAAATGTTATCGCCTCGATCGGCCTCGTTGCGCTCAGGACTGGCAGGCTTATCATGGGATACGCGGGCGGGTCTTTCACCTGCCCCGGCCAGATGAGCCGATCAGCCCGGACTGCCACCCCCTGGTGCTGTTCCTGGAGGACAAGCCGATCGGCGCCATCCAGGTGGATGATCTGAAGAACGAGGCCGCGGCGCTGCGCCTGGTCGCGATCGACCCGACGTTTCAGGGCGGCGGCCACGGACGCGTCATGCTGGAGCGAGCAGAGCAGTTCGTCCGCGACCTGGGCTGCACGAAGGCCGTGGTCTACGCGACACCCGAGGCCGCCGGATTTTATCAGACCGCGGGGTACGACGAGGAGGACTGGGACGATGTCTGCATGGGGGGCATCGTGCAGATGCTGAAGAACCTGGCCTGACTCCCGACCACTGCCTACTGCGCCCGGCCAAAGTAGAATTGGTCCAGCACCGTGTAACGCTCGACTCCGGGATCCGAACCGGCATCGGGCTCTGCGGCAAGACGCATCACCGTACCGTCAGGTCCGCGATAAACCGGCCAGTTTGGCAGATCGGCCCCGTTCGGGTCGCCGCGTCGGGCGAAATTCGTCCAGTAGGACGATAAGATCCGCGCCATGCGTCGATCTTCCGGCCGCCACGGCCAGTCACGCACCTGCAGATTGTCGAAAACGTAGGGGATCTCGGCTGAATGGAACACGCCCGGCGCAGCCAGCGGCGTCAGCGACAGTGTGGGCGCCGGCGGACGCAACGCGAACAGGTAGCGATAGGTCGGCGCCTTGCCGGTCGTAGCTTGCAGCTCGGTCCATTTCCAGGTCGGATAGGAGATCAGTTGATCCCCGAGGAGCGCCGCGAACGACGACGTCGCTTGGTCCGGAGTGCCAGCAGGATAGACCTTCAGGATGGAAGCCGCGGCATCGCCGAAGACCTTGCGGACCTGGTCCGTAAAGCTGTCCGGTGTCGCCCTCGGCTGCACCCGCGCCGCGAACAGGGTCCCTTCATCTGCGTTCGAGCCCGCCAGGAGCGCCACGTCGTTCTGTTGGCCCTGGGCGAAAATCTTCACCGCGTTGGCCGGCAGCACCAGACCGTCGATGATCGGACCCCGGACCATACGCGGCACCTCGGGATTCTTCGCCGCGGCCTCGAGCAGCACTTCGGCGGGCTTTTCCCGCAGTTCGCCGATTGAGTAGGTGGACAGGATCTTGGCGAATTTCATTCCGGCCTGCTCCGCCTTGGCCAGGGGCGGCAACGCAAACGGAGACTTGTCCGCATAGAGTGTCGCGCCGCTCTGGCCGATCGCGCGCTGAAACAGCCCACGGCCAAGCGGGGACGCCATCAGAGCGCTGACCGAGAGTGACCCGGCGGACTCGCCAAATATGGTAATCCGGCCGGAGTCGCCGCCGAAGGCCGCGATGTTCCGCTTGACCCACCCGAGAGCCGCGATCTGATCGAGCAAGCCGAAATTGCCTGAAGCGTGACGCTCACTTTCGGCGGTCAGCTCGGGATGAGCCAGGAAGCCGAACACATCGAGACGGTAGTTCAGGGTGACGACGATCACGCCTTTCCTGGCTAGATTCGTCCCATTGTACCAGGGTTCGGATCCGGCGCCCACGTTGAAGCTGCCACCGTAAATCCAGACCATGACTGGCAGCCGGTCATCCGCAGACTTCGCCGGCGTCCAGATGTTGAGGTACAGACAGTCCTCGCTCATGCGCGGGTTGAGCGGATCGATGTTGCCCAGCCGGGCGGTCTGCATGCATTTCGGTCCGAACTGGTCGGCGCTGCGCTCGCCTTGCCACGGCATGGCGCGCTGCGGGGCGCGCCAGCGCAGCGCGCCAACCGGCGGAGCCGCAAAAGGGATACCCCTGAAGCTGCGCACCCCGTCGGCGTCGGGCACCGCATCGGTGATTATGCCGGTCTCGACCCGCCGAGCGTCGGCCGTCGCGTGGGGCGACGCGCCAGCCAGAGCCATTGCGGCGGCGATGAGCATGGCGGTCGGCAGCCGCCATCTGACCGTCCGGCGCCTCGGGTTCGGCGCCACAGTATTCCCTGGCCAGTATGCGCACCGGGGGGTGCTTCCATCCGCCCAAGGGTCGTGACGTGTGAAATGGCGGCGCAAGGTTTTGTCCATGGTCGTTGCCTCGTCTGGCATTCCCCCGTCTGGAATTTCCCCGTCTGGCATTGCCCATCTGGCAGGGGCCGTCCGGAATGCCGGCGGTTTGCTGTTTGTTATTCGCCGCTTGGTCGCCGTTCGGCAAGGACGTTGCCGAACCCGAGGCGCCGCGGGCTGGTCAAGGCGTGGTGCTGACCGACCAGGTGGCGCTGTAGACCGAAAGAGACTTCTCCAGTTGCGCAACGACCGCGCCAAGCACGGTCGGGTCAGCCGAGCTTGCGGATCTGCGTCCCCTCCTTGAGAATGACCCGGCGCCGAGGAGGCCGATCCCTGGGACGACATATGAGATGATGCGCGTGGCCCCGTCGGCGCCAAGCAGTCTGGTGCCGAGGTCGGTGAAGGCGGCGGCGCCGACCGCGACCAGCACGTTCGTTCGCAGTCCCGCCGTCCGCTGTCGCCATTGCCGCTCGGCGCCGATCAGCGTGGCCAGGACGAACGCCGTCGCCAGACTGAGGATGGTGCGCACGAAGGCGCTGTTCAGAAGCCAGCTCAGCAGATCAGGCGCCATTCGCTCGGTCCGGAATTTACGGCCCTTTAGAGCGATCAGCGGCTGATGGGAACCAGAGCGAGCCCCTGTTCGTCACCGGCAAACCGGGACGGACACGGGTCGGTTCATGCATGTATCGGTTCTGGCGGCGGATCGGGAGGCACCGGGATTGGCGCCGGCGGCTCCTCGATCGGAGTGGGTTCGTCCGGATCAGGAACGCCTGGCGGATCGCCGGGAGGTACCGGCGGATCCGACAGAGCGTCTATACGCAAGAAAGTTACGCCCGCAACGGGCGCACTGCGTCCTGAGCCGTGCGGCCGGCGAGGTCGAGCAGGCGGCTGGTCGACTCGAAAGCGTGGTTGATGGCGTCGAGATAAAGATCGCGTTGCACCTCGGCCAGTTCAATCACATTCTTGCAGCGCAACAGGTCCTGTGGCTTGTGCGCCGCATGTTCCATGGTGTGGTCGATCATTTCCAGCCAGGCGTGCTGGATGGTCTGCAGACCGCGACCCATCACCATGGCGCTGGAGAACAGCGCCTGCACCCGTTCGGCCGAACGCTCGGACGCATCACGATAGATATCCATCGCGTGGGCCGCCGACGACATCAGGTGCTGGCCACGGCCGAAGTTGATATCCGCGACCCGGCTGCCGACATCCGCGGCGGTGCGGACGCCCAGCATGATCACTTCGCGGCCCTGTTCGGCCGCCTTGGTTGACATAGTGGTGGCGGCCTGCGCCGTTTCGGCAACCGTTTCGGTCATGCTCTGGGTAACGTCCCTGGCTCGGTCAGCGCCATTCTGCATGGCCTGGCTGGCGTCGCCGATGGTGTCCTTGGTTGCCTTGCTGGCGGTGTCTATACTGGCCTGGCTGGACCTGGCCGCCTGATCCGTTGCCCGCTTGGTGGTTTCAGCCGGTTTTGTCGTTTCTGACATGACATGTCCTTGTCAAAAAAGTGCTTTCGCGCGCTATGGGGCTAGGCTGACCCAAGTGGGCCACAGCCTGCGGCTCGACCCATGAACGCACACGCACCATAGCGCGCAGGGGAGGCCGCCGATAAGTCACGGACGCGTCATTCCGTTTGCGTCGGCCACCGCGCGTTCGGTCTCGGGACCGGATTCCGGGATTGCCACCGGGATCGGGCGCTCCGCCATCTGGCGGAAACCCTCGATGGCACGGCGCAGTGCGACCGAACGTTTACTTTCTGGTTCAAGAACGAACAGCACTAGTGAACGTCCTGTAATTTCGTAAAGTTCACCCGTTTGAAATGATTCATGGCTGCTGTCGTCCGGGTTGTTGGTGTCCAGCAGGCAGCGCCAGATGGTGCCGCCGACGACCTCGGGCAGGGCGAAATTCACCACGTCATGATGCGCGTTGAGGACGAGCAGGGCTGTCGCGTCCATCGCCGGACGCTTGATGCCGCTGGCCTGCGCGCGCCCGTCCAGCAGCATGCCAAAACATCGGGCGTTGGCATCGCCCCATTGTGCATCCTCGATGTCCTGGCCGGTGGGCGAAAGCCAGCGCACATCCCGCACGTCGAGTTCGGGATTGTACTCGCCAGTCAGGAAGCGGGAGCGTCGGAGGATAGGAAACGACTGGCGCAGGACGATAATCTTGCGCACAAATTCCGCCAGTTCAACCTCCTTTTCGCCAAAGTTCCAATTTATCCAACTTATTTCATTATCTTGACAATAGGCGTTATTGTTGCCCTCTTGCGTTCGGCCGAACTCATCGCCGGCCAGCACCATTGGCGTCCCCTGGGACAGCAACAGGGTGGCCAGCATGTTCCGCTTCTGCCGTTCACGCAGCGCCGTGATCTCGGGGTCGTCGGTTGGTCCTTCAACGCCGCAATTCCATGAGTGATTGTCCGAATGGCCGTCGCGTCCGTCTTCGCCGTTCGCATCGTTATGTTTCTCGTTGTAGGATACCAGATCATTCAATGTGAAACCGTCGTGCGCGGTAATGAAATTGACACTCGCCCAGGCCTTGCGGCCGCGGCGGGCAAACGAATCGGCTGATGCCGAAAGCCTCGTCGCCATTTCCGCCTGTTTGCCGGCGTCACCCTTCCAGTATGTGCGTACCGTGTCACGAAACTTGTCATTCCACTCGGCCCAGCCAGGCGGAAACCCACCGACCTGATAGCCGCCGGGACCGATGTCCCACGGTTCGGCGATCAGCTTTGTTGTAGAAAGCACAGGATCTTGCAAGCAACTCTGAAGAAAGCCATGCGCTTCATTGAAACCGTGGTCTTCGCGGGCCAATATGGTACCGAGATCAAAACGGAATCCGTCGACATGCATCTCGCTCGCCCAGTAGCGCAGGCTGTCGGTCACCATCTGTACCACGCGGGCGTGGCTCATGTTGAGGGTGTTTCCGGTACCCGTATCATTAATGTAATAGCGTGGGTTATCCGGCGTGAGGCGGTAGTAGGAGTGGTTGTCGATCCCGCGGAATGACAGCGTCGGACCGTTCTCATTACCTTCGGCGGTGTGATTGTAGACGACGTCCAGGATCACCTCGAGGCCGGCATCGTGCAGGCGGGCGACCATCTCCTTAAATTCCGAGAACACGAAATCGGGCACCGCGGAGTAGCGGGGGTCAGGGGCAAAGAAGCCGATCGAATTGTAGCCCCAGTAGTTGGTCAGGCCCTTGTCGAGCAGGTAGCTGTCATTGACGAATGCGTGGATCGGCAGCAGTTCGATCGAGGTCACGCCGAGGGTGCGGATGTAATCCACCACTTCCTTGCGACCGAGGCCTGCGAAGGTGCCGCGCAGGTGTTCCGGCACCGCTGGATGCAACTTGGTGTAACCGCGGACATGGGTCTCGTAAATGATCGAGCGATCCCACGGAATCGAGGGCGCGCGTTCGCGACCCCAGGTGAAGGCAGGATCGATGACCCGAGATTTGGGCATGAAGCGAGCACTGTCGCGCTCGTCGAAGGTGGTGTCCTCCTTGCCCATCGTGTAGCCGAATACCGCCGGGCTCCATGTCAGGCTGCCGACATGGGCCTTGGCGTAGGGGTCAAGGCAAAGTTTGTTTGGGTTGAAGCGATGGCCGGCGTCCGGTTCATACGGTCCGTGGACACGGTACCCGTACGTGGTGCCGGGGCGCGCGTCGGGCAGATAGCCGTGCCACACCTCGTTGGTGTACTCGGGGAGTTCGATGCGTTCGAGTTCCCGCTGCCCGCGGTCGTCGAACAGGCACAGTTCGACCTTGGTCGCGTTGGCGGAGAACAGCGCGAAATTGACGCCGAGGCCGTCCCAGGTGGCACCGAGCGGGTTGCATGAACCCTCGCTGAGGCGGGACTTCTGGATCGCGGGTGGCATCAGTACCTCTTAGGCGGACGAAGGTCAAATTAGCGAAACCGATGAAAAAAGAGAGAGCAAAAAAAGAGGGGGCGCGGCGCCCCCTCCTATCGGGCAAGGCTTACGTCAGGCCGTGAGTCGACCTAGGACATAGCCGATGGCAAGCGCAACCAGTGTGGCGACGACAGGCTGCTGCTTGACCATGTCGCTGAACTGACCGGCCGCCTGTTGGGCCTGTCCGGCCGCCTGGTTGTAGACGCCTTGTGCCTGTGTCTTGCTGTCGCCGGTCACGTTGCCGAGACCCTCCTGCACACGACCGCCTAGTTCGCGGGCCGTGCCTTCCAGGCGATCGTTCATAAATCATCCTCCTAATTTGCCGGGGCGTTGTTTAACGCGCGGGCGCGACGATGGTTGCAAAGCACAAACCGGGATGCCGTGCGACGGTAAGCGGGCTATGAGGAGGCAATGCAAGCAGGTGATTTCGCCCCTGAGACGCTAATGGCCGAGACACTGATGGCCGAGACGCTGGCGGCCGAGTTGGCCACCGAAGGCTATGCGACGCGGGCGCTGGTGCCGGCGGAGGTATGCCGGGCGTTGGCGGCATTATACGACGATGGCGATCACTTTCGGAAACGCATCGTGATGGAGCAGCATGCGTATGGAAAGGGGGAATATAAATATTTCAGCTATCCCCTGCCCGAGTGGGTCGCAGCGCTACGTTCGGATTTGTATCCGCCGTTGTCCGCGGTGGCAAACCAGTGGCGGCACACTCTCGGAGAGGACGGGGCATTTCCCGCCACGCTGGAGGCCTATCTGGCACAATGCCGTGCGGCCGGGCAGACCCGGCCGACGCCTCTCCTGCTGCGCTATGGCGCGGGCGGATTCAACTGCCTGCATCAGGATCTGTATGGCGCTCTGGTGTTTCCGTTGCAGGTTACGGTTCTTTTGGACATGCCGGGCCGAGATTTCACCGGCGGGGAGTTCGTGATGGTGGAGCAGCGCCCGAGGGCACAGTCTCGGGCCATAGTAGTGCCGTTGCGGCAGGGCGACGCGGTGATATTCCCAGTGCATCACCGGCCTGCGGCCGGCGCGCGGGGACCATACCGGCTGACGATGCGGCACGGGGTGAGCCGGGTGAACTCGGGGCAGCGGCACACGCTGGGTATTATCTTTCATGACGCGGCGTAGCCGCCGTCGGCGTTATTGCTGGGCGTCAGCGTCGATGATCGCGCGCATCGCAACGGTGTCTTTTACAGTCAGAAGGGCCCGGTCGGTGTCGTAGACAACGAGACCAGCGGCGCGCCATGCGTTAAGGATCGTGATGATGCTGCGCGTCGTGGCACCAAGCAGGTCGGCCAGATCCGCCTGGCGTAGTCGGTGTGTCAGCCGGACTCCCTGCGGTGTCGGCCGGCCTTCGGTTGCCGCGAGATACAGCACCTGCCGCGCCAGCCGCACTTCCAAGGTCTCGAAGGTGGCATCCTGGAACAGCTCGTATGTCCGCCGCAGCCGCCGCGCCATCACCCGGCAGAGCGCATCCCCGAGCGTCGGGCAGTTCGCCAGGGCGTCGAGGAAGGCTGCCTGCCGCAGCTTTACCAGGCGCACCCGGCCCTCGGCGACGGCCGCGGCGGTGCGGGAGAGGCCGTCGATAACGGCGATTTCGCCGAAGACGTCGCCGGCACGAAATACTTCGACCATCAAGGCCTTGCTTTGGCGATCGACAGCGCCGATGCGCACGCGCCCGTCGCCGCCGGTGATTGCATAAACCGCGTCGGCCGGGTCACCCTGGGCAAAGATCGCCGCGCCGTCGCGCGGTTCCAGGGTCAGGCTGCCATGCTCCAGCCGGCTGATCTCCTCGGTGGTCATGCCTTTGAACGCAGTGATCGAGGCGAGTGACATTCCGCCTTTCCCCTTGCCGCACTTCCCTCAGCGGTCGTCGTCGCATAGTTACATGCCGGCGTGCAGATTGGCGGAAAGAAATTTGATTGGCTGACGCGCTACCGGCCGAGGCGCCAGCCGGCGGCGGCAGCAAAGCTGGCAAAAAAGTCCTCGTCGTAGGCCTGCTCCGGCGACTGGCGCACTTTCTTATCAATCAGGTGCGCGTCCGGCCCGACGAGTATGCGCCAGCGGCCAGCCCTGACCCCATCGAGAATGGTCGTTGCGGCCTCGGCCGCGGTGGTTGGTGCCTCCTCGATGAAACGCCGAGCCCGTTCGGCGACAAGGGCGTGGATCTCCTGTTCCGAGAGCGCGGAGGCGTCCCGGCCCATCGACGCCAGCCACGCGCGCGCCTGTTCGATCTGGGCCGGTGTGAGCACGTCCAAGTCGTGGCCCGCCTGAATCTTTAGGGTGTTGCTGCGGATGGACGTTCCGATGTGGCCTGGCATGACAACGGACACGCTGATGTGGGGCGCGTTTATGCGCAAATCGGTGATCAGTGCCTCGCTGAAGCCCTTGACCGCGAATTTCGCAGTGGCGTAGGCGGTGTGCGCCACGGTCGGCCCGATCGACGCCCAGAAGCCGTTGACGCTGCTGGTGTTGACGATGTGACCTTGGTCCGCGTTTTGCAGCATTGGCAGGAAGGCGCGGGTGTTGAGATAAACCCCGCCCCAGCAGATATTGAATATCCGCTCCCACTCCACGCGGCTGTTCGCGATCATGCTGCCGCCGCCGCTGATCCCGGCGTTGTTGAACAGCAGATGGATCTGGTCGGTTTCCTGTTGCTCCGCAACCGCATCCCGGAAGCTGAGTACCTGCGCTTCATCGGAGACATCGGCGACATGTGTGGTGATGCGCAGGCCTTGCCCCGGCCGCGCCG
>DASYBP010000177.1:0-2016 GCA_036500715.1 Rhodopila sp. | reverse complement strand
CGTCGCGTCTGGTGAAGGGCCGCATCTAGGGCGGCGGCTCGCGTAAAGACAAGAAAAACGCCTGCAAAGGTTCGCGCTATTCGTCCTTGAGTTCGAAAGTCGCAATCGGCAGTTGCGCATGGTAGGGCTGAATTGTGCCGGCGCCGGTGTCGATCCCCAGCCAAAAACCGCGGATCGGAGGTTTGTCCCAGCCGGCGCGACACGCATCCAGCCCAGCCCCAAGCGCGTCCTCCCACAAGCGGGCGAGCCGGTGTTGTTCCGCGGTGAGGTCGTTGATCGGTTCCCAGTTTTCATCGAACAGGATGAAATCCCGGACGGCGTTGGCCGCCATCGCGGCGTAGAGGTCAAGGTCGCCGTCGCGGTCCAGCACCGTCTTCGCCGCAGCCAGGCCCCGGGCAAGCTCGTCATCCCGCGCACCGGACACATGCAGGACGAGTTTCGGGCGGGGCCGGTCGTGGTCGCTCATGTCATCCAGCATCGGAGGAAGGACAGGATCGTGACAGTTTACATGGGCGGTCCGGCGGACCAGGGCGCCTGGTCATGGCACGTTCGTGTTGCCGGTGGTATGCCGACGTTTCACATGACCGATCTCGTCAAGCATCCCCTTGAGATCGGCGATGCTCGCCGTCTCGGCGGGACTCAGTGGCTGCTGCGGATGGAAATGCGCGAGCAGGACCTGCAGAACGTCGCCGATGCGGCCCAACTGCTTGCCGTAGCTCGCGACATCCGAAAGCACCTGCTTCTCGACGGCCGGATTGGACGAAATGCCGAAATTGATATTAGACCTGTTGTGAAAGTCACCTGACGTGAGGCCGGCGGCGAGCGCGATCTGACCGGCTTGCTCTCACCCTGGCTAGAACCCGGCCTCGATATTCACCAGCCCGGCGATGACCGAGATCTTGTCGTGATGGGTGTCGAGCGGATTGCGGAACCGCTCGGCGGCGATGCGGAACCGCTTCGTCCGCCCGATCCGATGCTCGACCGGGACGCGGACGCTGCTCAGACCGCGGTTATAGGCCTTTGCCTCCTGATCGAGTTCGCCACCCTTCGGCTTCTTGTAGGGGATGTCGATGTCCGGATGCTCCTTGTCATAGCCCTGATAACCGCTGTCGGCGTAGAGATGCGCTCCGGCGGGTAGAGGCGGCCCGTCGCGGCGCACCGCCAGATCGTGCCGGCTACCCGGATGCGACGGCGAAACGCTGGCGATCCGGCCGCCTGTTGTGATGATATACTCGGTCTTCAGCGTGTGGCGCTTCTTCTTGCCGGAGTAGTGCGCGCGCTGCTTGGCGTCGTCCTTGGGACGCTGGATCGGCTGTTCGGTGCAGTCCACGATCAGCGCCGCGGCCTCCTCGGCGCTGAGTTTCGGCTCGCGCCCGATGGCATAGAGCGGCTTCACCAGCGTCTCGATCCGCTGGATCGTGCGACAGATCACGCTACGGTCGACGTTGTAGAAGAAGCCGATGAATTCCTGCGTGACGTAGCAGCGGTAATAGATCAGCATCACCAGCAGGTGGTCTTCCAGGCCGCCCACCTCCCACGGCCGGCCGGACTTGCCCTTCTGGCGCTGGGCGGCGTCCCAGGCGGGTGACAATGCCGCCAGCATGGCGTCGAAGCTGGCCACGCTGATGCCGGTCAGGCGGCGGAAACTGGCACTCTTGCGCATGCGCTCGGCCGAGAACGGGGTGGACACCAGGATGGCTCCTTCGCGATGAAGGAGTCCTATGAATCATACACCGCCGTGGCCGCGGAATCCCCCCTGGACGGGGCGCCGAACAACGCGTTAGGGGACCTTCGCAACAGATCTAATATCCATCATATTGAAATCCATGAGACGACCTTCTGAGAGCGCCGTAGCGCCATCTGAAGCCAGGATACCGTCGCCCTGAAAGTGATCGCCCCTTCGGCGGCCGCTTCCGTCCCGCCATCCTTGCCAACCCGCCGGATCGCTGCCCTAAATTCCCGCGTCAAACCAAACCAGCCACCCGGGGTGCCCATGGGAAACGATGCCAGCCTCTC
>DASYBP010000176.1:0-4530 GCA_036500715.1 Rhodopila sp. | reverse complement strand
GTGGCTGTTCTGGCGGACGGCTACCAGGCCGATGAACCCGCCGTCGGGGCCGGGAAACCCTTTTGCGCCGTTTTCGGGGATGTCGGCGATCCGGCACAGCGTCTGCAGCTTCGCGGGCATCAGGTCTTCCAGCCCCCCATGCGGCAGACCTTGTCCCAGTGCGGCTTCGAAATCGGCATCACCGAGAGCCGCGACAGACGCACGAGCGGCATGTCCGCCAAGCTGGGGTCGGCTTTTATTTCGACCAGGGTGACCGGTTTCGGCAGCGGTCGGACGGCCTTCATGTCTACGCACACCCAGCCGCCACCTTCCGCCGTCGGGTCGGGATAGGCCTCTCCGGCCACCTCTACGATGCCGACGATCTGCTTGCCGGTGTTTGAGTGGTAAAAGAAGGCAAGATCGCCTTTCCGCATGGCCTTGAGATTGGCCTTCGCCGTGTGGTTTCGCACGCCCGTCCACGGCTCGACGCGATTGGCGACCTGTTGGTCCCAGGAGAACGATTCCGGCTCCGACTTCACCAACCAGTAGCCTGTCATTAGACCTCCCAGACGGTGGGTAGACCGCTAGATGTGTCGATATTGGCACCGCGAGAGGGACTTCTTCAATACGCCCTCCTGGCGGGTTCGGCTGCACACGCTCAAGATCAAAGGTCAAAGCAGCCCGTACGCTCGTGCGTTACCGGCTTCGGCTTTTCTGGCACCAGCCAATCGGATATAGGACGCCCTGTGGACGCTCGCTCATCTGTCGCGCCGCCCCGATCAGGGAAGACGCTGCATCGGTTCGCCAATCCAGGGCAGTTCCTTCGACTGTCGGGTAAGATCTTGCCCTGGCTTTTCTGGTCCGGCGGCATCTTCGTCGCCGTAAGTCTGGTCTGGGGGTTGCTCATTGCGCCGGATGACTGGCAGCAGGGCGACATGGTTCGGATTATGTACGTGCACGTCCCGTTCGCGTGGCTGGCGTCGGCGGGGTACTTGTCGCTGGCGACATGCAGTTTCTTGTCGCTGGTGTGGCGCCATCCGCTGGCGGACCTCGCCGCGGTCGAGATCGGGCCGGTGGGCGCCGGATTCACCGCGGTCTGCCTCGCCACCGGAAGCCTGTGGGGCAAGCCGACATGGGGCGCCTGGTGGGTCTGGGACGCCCGGCTGACCTCGGTATTCGTGCTCTTCCTGCTATATCTTGGGCATATCGCGCTGGTGCGCGCCTTTGACGATCCAACGCGCGGCTACCGTGCCGGCGCGATCCTGGCTCTGGTTGGCGTGATCAACCTGCCGATTATCAAGTTCAGCGTCGACTGGTGGAACACCCTTCACCAGCCGGCCTCCATCGGCCTGACCGGGGCACCGACAATCGCTGCCAGCATGCTGTGGCCTCTGCTATTTTCCGCGATCGGGTTCACCATGCTGTTCGCGGCGATTACCATCGCCCGGACTCGCGCGGCAGTGATGGAGCGGCGCATACGCTCGCTGCTGATGGCCAAGGCATCGGCGGTGGGTGGGGAGGGAAGGCTGTCGTGACGCATCTTCCCTACATTGTCGCGGCTTATGCGATCGCGATCGGCGTGCCGCTTTACTTCACCGTTGCAGTGTTGTTCCGGGTGCGGTCGGCCAGTCGGCGGCTGGCGGCGATCGATACGCGACGGGAGCGAGGCCGGACATGACCCGCAAGAGGCGGCGTTTGCTGGTCCTGCTGATGTGCGGCATCGGACTTGGGTCGGCGACGGCGCTGACCCTGTCGGCGTTCAGCGACAATCTGGTGTTCTTTGTATCGCCGTCCGATCTGGCCAAATCTGGCCCCAGTGGCCGGCAGGTCCGGCTGGGCGGGCTGGTGGAACAGGGGACGGTCGAAAAGACCTCTGGCGGACAGGCGGGTGCGCGGTTCAAAGTGACCGACGGCAAGGCCAGCGTGGCGGTTGTCTACAGAGGCATCCTTCCGGATCTGTTCCGTGAAGGTCAGGGTGTGGTGGTTCTGGGCGTCGAGCAAACCGACGGGGTGTTTCGCGCCTCTGAGGTGCTGGCAAAGCACGACGAAAACTACATGCCGAAGGAAGTCGCCGACGCATTGAAGAGATCAGGCCGTTGGAATCCTGCAACCGGCTCACCCCCGCCGGCCTCTACCTGGAGCGCGACAGCGAAACCTTCCGGGTAGGTAGTATGACCCAAAATTTCTCGGTGCGGGTTTGTGTGGTGGGTGCGGGTCCGGTCGGTGGTGCGCTGGCGTGCCGGCTGGCTGGTGCTGGGGTCAGTGTGGCACTGATCGACCATGCCGCCCTGCCGCCGATGGAAAATCCGGCTTTCGATGGCCGCGCTTATGCGATCGCCGCGGGGTCGCGCCCCTTGCTCGATGATGCGGGGCTCTGGGAGGTCCTGGATGTGCCCCCTAACCCGATTCGCGACATCCGCGTCAGCGATGGGCGAGTCGGCCGACCGCCCTCTCGGCTGCACCTGCATTTTGACCACCGAGAGGTCGGCGGAGATCTGGTTGGCGGAGGTCCCCGGCCATTCGGATGGATGGTTGAGGCGCGATCGCTGCGCAAAGCACTGAACGCCCGATTTCCCGTTCAGCAGCGACTGCATCTGTTCGCCCCTGCGAGGGCGGTTGTCGAGCGATCGGCCGATGCTGCCGTGGTTCGGCTCGAATCCGGGCAGGCGATCCGGTGCGAGTTGGTCGTCGCGTCCGAAGGTCGGGATTCGCCGCTGCGGCAGCAGGCGGGCATCCCGGTCACGCGCGTTCCGTATCGACAGACCGCGATCGTGTGTGCGGTGGCGCATGAGCGGCCGCATCATGATGTCGCGTTGGAGCACTTCCTGCCTCCCGGCCCGTTTGCGGCGTTGCCGATGGGACCCAGCACCGATGCGGAGCCGGGCGGTAGTGCCCATGTTTCGGCGATCGTCTGGACCGAGCGGACAAAAGAGGCGGCTGTGTTCATGGCGCTGGACGATACCCGTTTTGCTCGGGAGGTCGGGCGTCGGCTTGGGCCGCACCTGGGCGCGATCCGGGCGGTGGGCCGGCGTTGGATCTATCCGCTGTCGGCAATGATCGCGCATCGCTACGTGGATACACGGTTGGCGTTGGCGGGGGATGCCGCCCACGGCATTCATCCGATCGCCGGGCAGGGGCTTAACCTTGGCTTCCGCGACGGAATTGCGTTGGCGGACCTGACGGTTGAGGCATTTCTGGCCGGGCGCGACGTCGGCGCGGCCGCGTTGCTGGAACAGTATCAGCGCGTGCGACAGGTTGACAACTTGCTGATGTTTGCGATGACCGACGGGCTAGACCGGCTGTTCAGCACGGATCGCTGCGTGGTGCGCACGATCCGCGACCTGGGCAGTGAAGGCGTCAATCGCCTGGGCCCTGTGAAGCGGCTGTTCATGCGGCGTGCGACCGGGGTGACGGCCGCCTAGCTAGCGGACGTCCCATGCGCCAGCCGTACGATCGATCCAGGCGAACACCGTCACCTGGCGCTGCTTCGATCGCGCTTTCAAGGCGCCTCAACTTTGGTGCGAACGGCTCCGGGCTGATATGCTCAACGACGTTGGGACGGTGTGCCTACCATCGATATCCCGATTGGCCGTTCACCTGGTGGACGTTCAATAACACCGATGCCCCGCGGACAATCACGCTCCCGTGTGCGCTGACCGGCAAGCTGGCCCAACCTGTTGCAAGTGACGACTGGAGCAGGAGGAAGTATGATGACCGTACCCGCGCCGTTTCGCCCCGTGGTGGCGAATAGCCAACCGTCCAACGACACCCCGTCGTACGGCAGCACACGCCTGCGTCATCCGACACACCCACCGCTCCGCATTCCTCAGACGTTGACCGAGACCACGGGACCATGTTTCGCGGCCGCCCGGTTCGGAGTGATGGCGGATCTGTCGGTCACCAACGGCAAGCAGGCGGTAGGGGAGCGCATCATCGTCCGCGGGCGCGTGGTGGACGAGGACGACCGTCCGGTGCCGCACACCATGATCGAGATTTGGCAGGCCAACGCCGCCGGCCGGTACGCTCACCCTGGCGATCAGCACGACGCGCCGCTGGACCCGAATTTCCAAGGCGGCGGGCGCGTGTTCTCCGATGAGGACGGCTGGTATCAGTTCACAACGATCAAGCCCGGTGCCTATCCATGGGGCAATCACGACAATGCGTGGCGACCGAACCATATCCACTACTCGCTGTTCGGCACTGGCTTCGCTCAGCGCGTCGTCACTCAGATGTATTTTCCTGGCGATCCGCTGCTGGCGTTCGACCCCATATTTTTGGCCGTGCCTGATCAGGCGGCACGCGAACGGCTGATCGCACAGTTCGATATCGACATAACTGCGCCTGGCCGAGCACTGGGATTTCGTTTCGACTTTGTTCTGCGCGGACGCAACGCCACGCCAACCGAGAAGATTTGATATGCCGGTCGCGACAGCGAATCAGACCATTGGGCCGTACTGGCACCTGATCGAAGACCCCGCCTGGGCTGATCTCACGCGGTTTGGTGCCAAGGGCGACGAGATCGTGCTGACTGGTTCGGTGAGTGACGGTGCG
>DASYBP010000175.1:0-11527 GCA_036500715.1 Rhodopila sp. | reverse complement strand
GGGTTTGCATTCGGCGGGTCGTGCCTGCCGAAGGACGTGCGCAGTTTCGTTTCTATGGCCGAGCAGAAGCACCTGGCCGCACCGATGCTGAAGCATCTGCTGGCAGCGAACACCGCTGTCATAGACCGCACCTTTGACGCGCTGGCTCGCCACGGCAGACAGCCCGTGGCACTGTTTGGACTGGCGTTCAAGCCGGGGACCGACGATCTGCGCGAATCGCCGTTCGTCCTGCTGGCCGAGAAACTGCTAGGCAAGGGCTACGACTTGCACATTTACGATCGTTCCGTTCAAGTCGCGAGTCTGATGGGTTCAAACCGCGCCTACATCGAGCAGGAGATTCCGCATCTGGAACGGCTGATGGTGGCTAGTCCGGCGGCGGCGCTGGCCGAAACGAAGGTGGTGATCGTCGGGCATGTCGCGCCGGAGGATCGGCCCGCGTTGCTGGCAGGACTGGCTCAGCATGCGGTGATCGACCTCGTCGGGATGGAGGAGCTGCGCGCGCACCCCGGTATTGCGTATGAGGGTCTGTGCTGGTGACTCGGCCGTGGCTGCTGTTTGTCAGTCCTCGGTTCCTGTTTCCGATGGATCAGGGCGGAAAAATCCGCACCGGCAATATTCTGCGCGGAATGAAGGGCGGGGTGTTCGATGTGACGCTGGTCTCGCCGGTGCCGACGGATCACCAGCAATTTGCGGGGGATATCGAAGGGGTTTGCGACCGGTTCATCGGCTGGCCGGAGCACAGGCGGTCTGGGGTGCGGCGCCTGTTGGCGTTGGCAAGCCGGCTGCCGGTGGCCGCGGCGACCGACCGGTCGGCGGCCGGGCGTGCCGTGGTGCGGGGCGCATTGACGGAGCGGCCGGATGTCGTCGTGGCGGATTTTCCTCATTCGGACGTATTGATGCCTCGTCCGATCGATGCGGCCTCGGTCATGTTCACCCATAATGTGGAAGCGGAGATTTTCGAGCGGCAGGCGCAGCGGGAGAGTGGGCCGTGGCGGCTGCTCTGGGCAAACCAATGCCGGAAGATGGTCCGGCTGGAACAGCAAAGTCTGGCGCGTTACGACACTGTTGTTGCGGTATCGCAGCGTGATCGTGACGTGCTGAAGTCGCGCTATGGGCTGGACGCGGTGGAGGCGATCGATACCGGTGTGGATCTCGATTTCTTCGCTAGAAGCGCGCCGGCAAACGAGCCTGATCCAGGCGCGGATGGCGGGACGCTGGTGTTCGTTGCAACCATGAGTTGGGCGGCGAATGTCGACGGTATTAATTTCTTGTTAGATATGATATGGCCGCGGTTGCTGGCGGTGCGGCCACGTGTGCGTGCAGTGATCATCGGCCGGGATCCGCCGGCGTCGCTGGCGGAAAAGATCCGGGGGCGCGGGCTGGAGGTGACGTTGACCGGGTTCGTGGATGATATCCGGCCCTTTGTCGCGGCGGCAAATCTCTATGTGATTCCGCTGTTTGTCGGTAGCGGGACGCGGATCAAGGTATTCGAGGCGATGGCGATGGGGCGTGCCGTCGTCTCGACGGGGCTGGGGGTCGAGGGGTTGGACGTCGCGGATGGTTCGGAGTTTGTGCAGGCGGATGGTGCGGCCGGGTTTGCCGAGGCGATCCTGCGGTTGCTGGCGGATGGTTCCATGCGCGCGCGCATCGCTTGTGGTGCACGACGGTTGGTGGAGGAACGGTTTTCCTGGGCGCACGTGGCGCGGCAGTTCGAGGCGGTTTGTCTGCGGGCGATGGAGCGGCGGCAGGTGCGGCGCTTTGTTACGACTTGGGCTGGTTGACTATGGGCAAGTCGTGGGTGGCCGGGCCAAGCCCGGCCATGACGCGCCGGTGTGTATGCGTTCGGCTATCTAACTGTATAGACATTCAGGGCGTTGTCGCGGAACAGTTTCTGCTTTTCGGTCTCGGTCATCTGGAACTTGAAGGCCAAGTGGGGATCGTCGAAATCCCAGTGGGGATAGTCGCTGGAATAGATCATGCGGTCCCAGCCGATCCATTCGAAGATCTGGCGGAGATCGTCGGGATGTTCCGGTTCCTCGACCGGCTGTGTCGCGAACCAGAGATTCGTCCGCATATAGTCCGAGGGTTTGCGCTTCAGATGCGGAACTTCGTCGCGCATCTTTGCCCAATGGGCGTCGAGACGCCAGGCCAGCTGGGGCACCCAGGCGAAGCCGCCTTCGATCAGCACGACTTTCAGCCGCGGGAAGGCCTCGAAGACGCCCTCCAGGATCATGCTGGCGGCCTGGTTCTGCATGGAGTGGACCAGGACGTGGTGGTCCTCGATGTAGAACTGCGGCCAGCCGCCGGCGGACGGGGCGTTGCTCTGGGTGCCGCCGACATGCAGCCCGATCGAGATATTGTTGGCTTGTGCCGCGGCGAAAATCGGCCAGTAGCGGCGGCGTCCGAGCGGTTCGGAGGTTTTGGAACCGAGCTGGATTTGAGCGAATCGCCAGTCTGGGGCTCGCTTTTCGATTTCCTTGATGGAGGCTTCGGGATCGTCCGAGGGGACCAATATCGAGGCGCGCAGGCGTGGTTCCGGGTCGACGAATTCGTTTGCCTGCCAGTCGTTCATCGCGCCGCACAGCGCGGCTGCCTCGTCGAGATTTCGGGATGTGTTGCCGCCCAGCAGGGGTTCCAGAACGCCGTAGGCGATGTTGTAGGGGTCGAGAAGTTGGTTTCGCATGAAATCAATATCGGAGCCGGGCAGGCCGCCGTTCGGCGGCCAGGAATCGCGCCGCGAGGTATTGGGCGAAAACCGTGGATAGGTGCCGCGATCGGCGTACGGGCCGCAGTTGAATTTGCCATATTCCGCCAGGTGGTTGCGCCAGCGCTGCGACAGGTAGGCGCTCAGGGCGCCGGCCTTGGGGTAGGGATGGATATCGCAGTCGATGATGCCATCGTGAAGCTCAGTTGGGCGAAGCTCGGTTGAATGCGGGTGTGTGTCGACGGGTGCGTTCATGGCACTGTCTCCTGCAGGCGGGAATAGGTTTCCAGCGGGTTGTCGACGCGCATCTTGTGTTGCAGGTCGGCGTGGAGGCCGAACGGGAGGATGGCGTCGCCGTCGAACTGCCAGTGTGGATAGTCGGAGGCGAACAGCAGCATATGATCGGCGTCGATTTGTCCGACGATGCGTTCGACCGCGTTCCGGTCGGGGGCGTCGAACGGTTGGATCGTCAGGCGGATGTTGTCGCGGATGATCTCGGCGGGGGAACGGTTGACCCAGGGCACCTCGGCGCGGACGCCGCGCCAGGTCTTGACCGCCCGCCAAATGAAGCCGGGCAGCCAGGTGACGCCGGATTCCAGCAGGACGAACTTCAGCGCCGGAAATTTGTTGAACACGCCGTTGGAGATCAGGCTGAGGAGTTGATCCTCGAAGGTTTGCGACTGCGCCACATAGTCGTGCAGATAGTGCGAGGGCCAGCCGGTCGATGTGGGTGCGTAGCGATACATGCTGCCGGCGTGGATACCAATTGGCAAGTTGTGGCGGGAAGCGGCTTCCCAGATCGGCCAGTAGTAGGAGCGCCCGAGCATCATCTCGCAGGCGACCGGCATGAGGACCTGGACGAAACGGCGGTCGTGCGCGCAACGGTCGATTTCCTGGGCCGCCAGCAGGGGCGCTTGGGCGGGGACGACGATGGAGGCGCGCAACCGCGGCTCGTGGTCGAGCCAGTGTTCGCTGATCCAGTGGTTCACCGCGGAGCAGATGGCGGCGCCCATAGTCTCGCTGACAGCGACCTGGCCCCCGGTGAGCGGGTTGCAGATCGCCGTGGCGATACCGAACGCGTCCAGGGCCTGGGTGCGCATGGCCTCGAGGCTGGCGCCGGGGCGCTGGCCTTTGACGCGCCAATCGGGGCGGCAGCTGATCGGCGCGTTCAGGGGATAGGACATCATGTCGAAGCCGTCGATGCCGCGATCGAGGAACGACTCCTGCCAAAATTCGCTCATGTAGGGCAGCAGGGCCTGGATATCCGGAACGCCCGGATGGATGTCGCAATCGATCGCGCCAGCGGTCATTGGGTCCCCTCTGGGCTTTCTCCCGTCGGGACTATGGGAGTCGGCGTTTTGGCGAGTCAAATCCTAGCGGGCCAGCGCGGTCAGGAGACCTTTTCCTTGACCGGCTTGGTGTCGTTGGCGGCGACCGGCTTGATGACGCTGGTTATGGTATCGCGCAGGACCGTGACGCGCAGGTTGGGGGCGATCTCGACCTCGATTTCGCTGGAGGCGACCTGCTTGCCATCCTTGTCCTGCACCATGGGAACGCGCTGGACGGTACCCAAGATGCCGCCGCCGGTGACGACCTTGTCGCCGCGCTTCAGGGCCGCGATCATGCCGCGCATCTCCTTCTGCTTCTGCTGCTGGGGACGGATCAGCAGGAAGTAGAAGACGGCGAAGATCAGGACCAACGGAGCGAACTGGGTGGCGCCGCCCAGCATCGAGGAGATGTCCTGCGCGTAGGCGGGGGAAATCAGGCTGAAGGGGGTCATGGCGGCGCGGGTCCTTGCGATACGGCGGGCCGGACCATAGTTTCCGCCCCTCTTTCGTCAAGCCGTTGCTTCTTTCGACACGTTTTCTGGGAACGCCGTTGGTATGGAACAGAGTACGACCGAGCTCCTGACGCGGATCGCAGACATACTGGAGCGGGGATCGCCGACGCCCTGGAGCGCCTGGCGCCGGCGCCGCCGGGGGTTCCGGATCTGGCCGCCGCGGATGCGTTCGTCTGGCATCCGTCGCCGGGTTTTCTGGCTCCGGTGCCGGTGGTGTCGCGGGTGGAGATTGGGCTGCTGAGGGGGGTGGACCGGCAGAAGTCGATCCTGGTTGAGAATACACTCCGGTTTGCACGCGGCTTGCCGGCGAACAACGCGATGCTGTGGGGGGCGCGCGGGATGGGGAAATCGTCGCTGGTGAAGGCGACGCACGCGGTGGCGAACGCGCGGACGCCGGGTTGTCTGGTGCTGATCGAGATCCATCGGGAGGATATCAGGACGCTGCCGGCACTGCTGAATGTGCTGCGGGGCCAGGAGCGGCGCTGTCTGATCCTGTGCGATGATCTGTCGTTCGAGCGGGAGGACGCCGACTACAAGGCGCTGAAGTCGGTGCTGGACGGCGGGATCGAGGGGCGGCCGGAGAATGTGCTGTTCTACGCCACGTCAAACCGGCGGCACCTGATGCCGCGGGACATGATCGACAACGAGCGGTCGACGGCGATCAACCCGAACGAGTCGGTCGAGGAGAAGGTGTCGCTGTCTGATCGGTTCGGGCTGTGGCTGGGGTTCCATAACTGCGACCAGCCAACGTTTCTGGCGATGATCGAAGGCTATGCGGCGGACATCGGGTTGCCGATCGGGACCGAGGAACTGCATGCGGAGGCGGTGGAGTGGTCGGTGACGCGGGGCGCCCGATCGGGGCGGGTGGCGTGGCAGTTCATCCAGGAGATGGCGGGGCGGCTGGGGGTGGCGGCGAAGGTTTCCATGCGGTGAGCCAGGATCACGTGGTCCTGTTAATCTTCCTTTAGTTAATTGGCGCTAAGTGCAGGTCTCCAACTTCCCGCCTGTTGACGCCGATCCGGCGCTCGGGCCGCATCGTTTGGAGATTCGCATGAGCAGCCAATACGGTGGCCTTTTTCAAATCGAGGATTTTTCGGCCGGGAACACGGCACGGCGGCTGGAGCGGTTAAGTTTAACCGCTGGCAGAAGCGGCGGCGGCTATGACGAAAGGTGGTTGCAGCAACTGGTGGCGAGCCACCCACAGGCCCTGCCGATTGGGGAAATCGAGGTATTTCTGACCGGTGCGGTGCCAGTGTGCCTCGAGTTGGCCACGAACGTGGGACCGATAGATTTGCTACTGGTTACTCCCCGCGGCGACCTTGTGGTCGTGGAATGCAAGCTTTGGCGCAACCCGCAGGCCCGGCGTGAAGTGGTGGGCCAGATCATTGACTATGCGAAAGAACTGCCGCGCTTGTCCTATGAGGCTTTCGAAGCGGCAATACGCAAGGCCGAACCAGCCGGAAGTGCCACCAAGGCGGATCGGCTGTACGAGCGGGCCGGGGCCGAAGCGGCGGGAATTGACGAGGCCAGCTTCATCAATGCCGTCAGCCGCAATCTGAGGCGTGGCCGGTTCCTGCTACTTATCGTGGGCGACGGCATCCAAGAAGGTGTTGAGAGCATTGCGGATTTTCTGCAACAGCACGCCCAATGCACTTTACGCTCGGACTGGTGGAAGTTGTCATCTTCAAGTCTCAGCGGGCCGGTTACATTGTGCAACCGCGTGTCCTCATGAAGACTCAAATGGTGCCGCGAGGCGTCGTCTCCGTCAACGATGACCGGGTGGCGGTTCAGTCCATTGCCGCGTACCACCCCAATGATGCAACGGCTCTGGGCAAGCTAGCCGTGCCATCTACACCCGCGGTTCCTCCGACTATCTCCGAAGCGGGACTTTATGAAACATTTGACGCCATGGTTCCGTCCGGCGCCTCTCGTTTGCGGCAGTTCGTTGCGCGCCTAGAGGATGAAGCCCATGGCACGACGCGGCTTACCCAAGCAACTATCGCCCTAGAAGGAACCGTTGCAGACCGGACGATGCGGTTAGGAAGCGTGCACGCGGATTCCGGGATGTTGTGGTTCGACTACGTCGTGGATCAAGCCACTTCGTTAGGCAGACGAGATGCGGCGTTGCGCTATTATAGGGCATTGGCGAATCTGGTTGCAGACGAAAAGCTCCGGGCGAAAAAGATCCACCCGGCGACAAAGACGGGCACCGCCGGTTTGCCGGCAGACGACCTGCTGTCCAGGCAGGCTGAGTGGCTAGGCGCCATTCGGTGCTACCTCGCCGAGATCAGTAATTCCACGGAGAGCCCTGGCAGTGGCTGAGGTAGAGGCACCCGGAGGCCATTGTGGGCGGGATTATCCCGACGGCGCCGTCCAGCCTCCTGCGCGGTCGCGGGCTGCGGCCTGGCCGTCTCGCTTTGACCGCGGGCCATAGCCACTGGACCCGAACCGAAGCCCATACGCCAGGCCATACGCTGAGCCCTCCATAGCCAGCCAGATCAGACGCATCCTAGAGTTCGGTGGCGAGGCGGCAGCCTGGTTTGACGTGGGTGGTTTGGGGTGAGTCGCCACCGCTCCACGCCATGACAGCTCACGGGAAGCGGTTTAGGCTGCACTCCTGTTGTCAACCCGAGGTCCGGTATGTCCCCACCCGTCGATCCCGTTGCGTCTGATCCGACGCTGCCGGAGCGGACGGATGTGGTGATCATCGGGGGTGGTATCGTCGGCGCCGCCACGGCGCTGTTCCTGGCGGAGAAAGGCATCGCGGTCGCGCTGTGCGAGAAGGGCGAGATCGGCGGTGAACAGTCCTCGCGGAACTGGGGATGGTGCCGCACCATGGGCCGCGACGTGGCGGAGATCCCGCTGGCGATGGAGAGCCTGCGGCTGTGGCGTGACCTCGACCAGCGAACTAATCGGGAAACCGGCTTCCGGCAATCGGGTATCATGTATCTGTGCCAGACCGAGGCCGAGATCGCCGCCCAGGAGTCCTGGCTGCGGCACGCCCGCGACTACGACGTGGATGCGACGCTGCTGCGGGGTGCGGCGCTGGAGGCCACGATGCCGGGCGCGAGCCGGCGGTTTGTCGCCGGGTTGCACGCGCCGAGTGACGGCAAGGCGGAGCCCGCGCTGGCGGCGCCGGCGATTGCCGAGGCGGCCAGGGACCATCAGGCGCAGATCTACACCCGCACCGCGGTCCGCGGGATCGAGCGAACCGGCGGGCGGGTGTCCGGCGTGGTCACGGAGCGCGGGCGGATCGGCTGTCAAGCGGTGGTGCTGGCGGGAGGCGCGTGGTCACGGCTGTTTGCCGGCAATGCCGGGCTCGATTTGCCGCAACTGCACGTGCTGGGTTCGGTGTTTCGCACCAAGCGGCTGGACGGGCCGGAAATCAGCGCCGCAGGGTCGGTGTTTGCCTTCCGCAAGCGCATGGATGGCGGGTATTCGATCGCTCGGCGCAACGCCAACACAGCCGAGATCACGCCAGATCATTTCAGGCTGCTGGCGGACTTTCTGCCGCGGCTGATCAACAGCCGCAAGGAGGTCCGTCTGCGCGTCGGCAGGCGATCGTGGGAGGCGGTGCGGACGGCGCGGCGCTGGCCGCTGGATCAGCCGACAGCGTTCGAGGCGGTGCGCGTTCTGGACCCCGAACCCAAGCAAGGCATTCTGGCCGAAGCGCGCCGGATGCTGTCGCGCGCCTTCCCGGTGTTTGGCGGGATGCAGATGGTGGAAAGCTGGGCTGGCCTGATAGATGTCACGCCCGACGCTGTTCCGGTGATCGACCAGGTCGTTCACATACCGGGGTTTTTTGTCGCGACGGGCTTCTCGGGCCATGGGTTCGGGATTGGTCCGGGGGCGGGCAGGCTGATGGCCGACCTGATTGCCGGCGACCGGCCGGTGGTCGATCCGGCGCCGTTTCGGCTGGGCCGGTTTCCCCGGGCGCGGGGTGTGGCATGAGCGACGCCCAATCCGCCGCATTGCCCGACGCATTTGGCGTAACGCATAGGGGCCATGCCGCTTCGGCGCGGCATGGGGTAGTGCGGATGCGGTAGCGTCCCGGTTGGGCGCGTGCTCATCCAGGGATTTCATGAACGGTTCAGCGACTCCATCGCAGCGAGCGATGTTCGTCTTCATCTGCTTTGTCTGGGGCACGACCTGGCTGGCGATGAAAATCGGCATCGGCGCGGTGTCCCCCGGCGTGTTCGCCGGCCTGCGCTGGAGCCTTGCCGGCGCTATCATCCTGACGTTCCGCCGGTTCCGTGGCGAACGGGTGATGCCGCCGCCGCGGCTGATGCCACGGCTGGTGTTCGTTGCTGTCCTGCTGATCACGCTGAACCAGGTAATCCAGCTCTATGGACTGAAATATATTACAGCGGGACTGGGGGCGGTGATCAGTTCGGCACTGACGCCGATCGCGTTGCTGGTGTTCTCGGTGACCGCGGGGCAGGAGCGCTTTAGTCCGCGGCAACTTGGTGCGATCGGGGTGGGTGTGGCCGGGGTCGTGTTGCTGTTTGGTCCGAGCGCCTTGGCGGGGACACTGGATGGGTGGGAGGTGATCGGCGCGGCGGGGGTGACCATCGGCGTGTTGTGCTACACTGCAGGGTCGGTGATGACGCGGCCCATCATGCGGACGGTGGAGCCGGTCCAGCTTGCCGGGCTGACGGACCTGATCGGCGGGGTGGTGCTGCTGGTTGCGGCGCTGGCGGTCGAGCCGGGAGCATGGGCGTCGATGCGCCTGCAGTGGGGATGGCCGGCGTTGCTGGCGTGGCTCTATTTGCTGGTTCCGGGTTCACTGATGTCGACGACGATGTATTTCCTGTTGGTGCGTGATTGGGGGGCCAGCCGGCCGGGAACCTATGCGTTTATTTCGCCGGTGATCGCGGTGGTCATCGGCTGCACGTTGTTCGGCGAGAAGTTGGACTGGGGCGAGGCAGCCGGGATGGGGCTGATGCTTGGGGCGGCCGGAATGGCGTTGCGGCCGGCGTCCAGGCGGCCCGCGCCGTTGGTACTTCGATCCACGCCGAACTGATCCGTCGGTTCCGGACGGCTTGCCGAAGGCGTAAGGGCCGGACCCAGAACGGGGGGTTACGACCCAACGGGTATCTACTGTTATAGTAACGATTTTGCCCAGACGCAGGTGTCGTCCATTGCCGCGGTCGCCCGGTCGACGACGCCAGGCCAGAAGAAGAAGCCGTGGTTCATGCCGTCCCATCGCTTCATCTCGGTCGGGACCCCGGCCTGGCGCAGGCGCTGGGCGTAGTATTCCCCCTCGTCGCGCAGCGGGTCGTATTCCGCCGTGACCACCAGGGCTGGCGGCAGACCAGCCAAGTCGGCGGCGCGGAATGGGCTAGCGTGGGCGTGGCGGCCGTCCGCCGGGGTGGCCAGATAGTGGTTCCAGAACCAGATCATGCCGGCTCTGGTCAGGCCATAGCCTTCGGCGTTCTCGCTCATCGATGGGGTTCCGGGGTCGTAATAGTCGGTGACTGGATAGATCAGCAGTTGACCTAGCAGGCGGGGGCCGCCTTCGTCGCGGATACGAAGCGCGGTTACGGCGGCGAGGTTGGCGCCAGCGCTGTCACCGGCGACCAGCACGCGGCCGGGATCAGCGCCCAGAGCCGCGGCGTTTGCCACCGCCCAGCGCGTCGCCGCGAGGCAGTCGTCCGTCGCGGCGGGGAATTTGTGTTCCGGGGCCAGGCGGTAATCGACCGAGACAACGACGCAGCCGGTTCCGGCACAGAGATTGCGGGCTATGCCGTCGTGCGTGTCCAGGCTGCAGACGACAAAACCGCTGCCGTGGAAGAACACCATCAGCGGGAAGGGGCCGTCGCCAAATGGCGTGTAGATGCGCAGTCCCAGCGAGCCGGCGGGGCTCTGCATGTCGCGGTTGGTGACACTGGCGACCTCGGGCTTGCGCAGACCGGGGAAGTCGCGGGCGGCGAATTGGGCGCGGGCATCCTCGACCGACAGCGTGTGCAGCTCGGGCAACGTGGCGCGCAGATCGAGCAGCGTCTGGATCTGGGGATCAACGGGCATGTCAGGCGACCTCGAACAGGCCGGCGGCACCCATTCCGCCACCGACGCACATGGTGACCACAACGTAGCGGATGCCGCGACGTTTGCCCTCGATCAGCGCGTGGCTGGTCATTCTGGCGCCTGACATGCCGTAGGGGTGGCCGATCGAGATGGCGCCGCCGTTGACGTTCATCTTGTCGGGATCGATGCCAAGCCGGTCGCGGCAATATAGGACCTGGGAGGCGAAGGCCTCGTTCAGTTCCCACAGGTCGATTTCATTGACGGTCAGGCCGTGCTTGGCCAGCAGCCTGGGCACGGCGAAGACCGGGCCGATGCCCATCTCGTCCGGGGCGCACCCAGCGACGGCCATCCCGCGGTAGATACCGAGCGGCTGGAGTCCGCGGCGGGAGGCTTCGGCTTCCTCCATCAGGACGACCGCGGAGGCTCCATCGGAGAGTTGCGAGGCGTTGCCGGCGGTGATGAATTTTCCCTGCTTGACTTGCTGCCCATCGGCGAAGACGGGCTTGAGGCTGGACAGACCTTCCAGCGAGGTGTCGGGGCGGTTGCCCTCGTCCTTGGTGAGCGAGACCTTTCGGCGGCTGGTTTCGCCGGTGGATTTGTCAGTGACCAGCATTTCCGTGGGCAGCGGGACGATTTCGTCGTCGAAACGGCCAGCTTGCTGGGCGGCGGCGGTGCGCTGCTGGGAGCGGAGGGCGTATTCGTCCTGCGCCCCTCGGGAGATGTTGTAGCGGTCGGCGACCAGTTCGGCGGTCTCGATCATCGTCATGTAGAGGCCGGGGACGCGGACGAGCAGTTCGGGGTCTTGGGCGCGCGAGCGGTTGATGGCGTTGGTCTGGGTCAGCGAAATCGACTCGAGGCCGCCGCCGACGGTGATCTGCATATCGTCGTATATGATCTGCTTCGCCGCGGTGGCGATCGCCATAAGGCCGGAGGCGCATTGGCGGTCGACCGACATG
>DASYBP010000174.1:0-7155 GCA_036500715.1 Rhodopila sp. | reverse complement strand
CGGAGGCCGGCAGCCAACCGAGCGCACGGCAGAGGTCGGTGCAGACCGAGACCCGCGGCACCGCCAAGGGATGCTTCGGGCCGTAGCTCGAGTTCCGGTAGATTTCGCTGCCAACGTAGAGAGGGGTCACGAGAGGGGCTTGGGTGGGTGGACGCGTCCTCATCGGCCATCACCAAGTATCATACAAATGCCATGTGCTTGCACTTGATGGCGCCATCGATCGGTCGCAGTCGGATTGTTTTCCAGTGGAATTAATTTCGGCATGCCGCCTGCAAGAGATTTAACCATTCCGTCACGAAACCGCAGCCAAATTGATCGCGACATCTAGGGCAGACCGAATGGACAATGGACCATGATGCCGATGGCGATCGAGACTTGTGGATCGAGCGGCGACCAGCGGAATCGCTTGTCCGAACGGCTCGATCATGTCGTCTTCCATTCTTGGAATATGCTTTCCTGTCGTTTCCCATTCTTGGAATATGCTTTGCAGGTCTCCGGCAAATTACCGGCCTCGGAGAGGCACAAAGGAAATATAGAATACGATAGAGTAACATGCAAACTCTGCATGACCGTCGATACGTGATGTGGTGACCCGGCCACTTCGATGCTACTCGCCGGACGGGGCAGCGTAATCACAGCGGCCTCTCAGAAAAGCGAGGATCAGTAACAAAAATGGCAACTGTAGAAAACCAAAGCATTTTCGCGGTCGCACCTTCGGGGGCCTCCGCCCCCGACTCCCTGACCGCGGCCGACGGATCGATCTGGGTCGAGTACGGCAACACCGCCAGCAGTACCGCCCTGCCCGGAACAGACGGCAGCAGCACCATCGTGCAATACAGCCAGCTCGGCGCAATCGAAAATACCTATACCATCGCGGGTGAAGCCGATGGCTTGAAGGTCGACCCGCTTACCGGGGATGTCTGGGCATTGCAGAACCAAGACGCGAACTCGACACTTACCATCATCGATCCGGCGACCAATCAGGTGAGTTCACAGCTCACCTACGGGTCAGGTTACGTATACGGTGCAAACTCCTCGCAGGGCTTTGATGACGTTGCGTTCGACCATGGCAAGGTGTTTCTGAGCGAAACCAACCCGGTCAATCCTGGTGATACGGTCCTGGCCGAACTTATCAACGGCAACGCGCCCTTTGGCACGTTGGAGACACAAAGCATCCTGCGGCTTGGCGATACCGGCACCAATCTGCTGACGGGCGACCTTAATCAACCTCTGCCGGTCAGTGATCCTGACTCGCTGAAGACACTGCCCGACGGTTCGCTGATCCTCACAAGCGAAAAAGATGCGGCGTTCACCTTTATTCATGATCCCGGGACCGCGAAACAGACCGAGAGCTTCATCAAGTTGCCCGCCGGTTCGGGCACGCCGGACGACGCCGTCATGCCGACCGCCAGTTCCGGAACGTTTTACATCTCGTCGACGACCGGAAACGACGTGCTAAAAGTGGCCCTGAGCGATTTGGATGTCCACGATCTGTACGCGTCCGTCGGGAATAATCTCGACCAGATCGACCTTAAGACCGGTGCGGTTACCGTTCTGGTGACCGGTGTGACGGGCGCGCATGGGCTTTTGTTCCAGCCGTCCGGGTCCAGCAACGCCATTGCCGACACCTCGTCCAGCCATCCAACCGCTTTGCCGACATGACCTACTGGGCGCGGACCCAATCTCCTAAGTCTTGGGCCCGCGCCAACATGGCTTAGCCGGTTTCCGCCAGGCCGGCTGCATTTCTCGGCTGAGGCCCTTCAGTGGGAAGATTGACCTTCGCGGAGGAGGTCGAGAATGCAGCACGGTCTCGGTGTCGGGCGCCTGACCCGTTATCGCCGTTGCGGCATCGCTTGCGGAATGATCGTGGTCACGATCGATGCGTCCAGCGCCTCGTAGTGATGGTAACCGATCGTCGCATAGAGTTCTGATCGCGTCTGCATCTCATCGACCATGTTCTGCGTGCCGCCGTCCTTGCCGATCGCGGCATACAGTTTCGCCTGAGCCTTGTTGGCCACCCGCAGGCTGCTGACCGGCCAGATCACCATCTTGTAGCCCATCGCCTCGAATTCGGATGCGGTGAAGAACGGCGTCTGGCCGAACTCCGTCATGTTGGCGAGCAGAGGCACGCCGGGCAGGCGGCGCGCTACTTCCTGGAACATCTCGGCCGTGGTCAGCGCCTCGGGGAAGATCGCGTCAGCACCCGCCTCCACGAACAGCTTCGCGCGACCGACGCAGCCATCCAGGCCCTCCGACGCCGCTGCGTCGGTGCGCGCGATGATATAAAGGTGTCGCCGAGCCTTGCGGGCGGCGGCGATCTTGGCCGCCATGTCGTGCGCGTCGGCCAGCCTCTTGTCATTCAGGTGACCGCACTTCTTTGGCAGCAACTGGTCCTCGATATGTACGGCGCCGGCGCCGGCGTCCTCGAAGCTGCGGATCATGTGCATGACATTCAGCGCCTCGCCATAGCCGGTGTCGCCGTCGACCAGCAGTGGCAGCCCGGTCGCACGGGCGATCTGGCGGACGAAGAAGCAGACTTCGTCGACGGTGATCATGCCCAGGTCGGGAATGCCCATTGACGCGGTCATCGCGGCACCCGACAAGTACAGCCCCTCGAACCCCGCCTGTTTCGCCTGCAGCCCGGCCTGACCATTGTGCGCACCGGGAAGCTGCACGATGCCGGGGCGGGCGAGCAGCGCCTGGAAACGTTCGCCGGCTGGCGCCACCGGAAGATCGGCGGCAACAAGATAGGTCATGGCAGGTCTCCTTTCCTGCCGGATAGCGGATTGGGGGCGCGAAGAATAGGGCGCCCCTGGGCACGTCGGTGCCAAAGCAGGCCGACGCGTCATGAAGCGGCTCGGACATCCCGTTCTTGACACGAACCGGCTTGATACCCTCAAACTACTCCACCGAAGGAGGCAATCCAGCGCTGTTGCGCCTAAACCCGCCGTTCGGCTTGACCGCGTGGGTCTGGCCGATCATCTCTCCCGCTCCCCGCGCCGGAACGGTCCGGCAGGGACGTGCGGAGCTAGTTCGATGACCCAAACCGACCGCAAAGGTCTGCATGTGATCACCTGGGGATGCCAGATGAACGTGTATGACAGCGGCCGGATGGCAGACGTCCTGGCTCCCCTCGGCTACCGACCGGTGAAGGAACCGGAGGGCGCCGATATGGTGATCCTCAACACCTGCCATATCCGCGACAAAGCCGCGGAGAAGGTCTTTTCTGAACTCGGTCGCCTGCGCCGGATGAAGGAAGCGACCGGCAACCGGATGATCCTGGCCGTCGCCGGCTGTGTCGCCCAGGCCGAGGGCGCGGAAATCCTTGCCCGTGCGCCTTATGTGGATATCGTCCTCGGACCACAGACCTACCACCGTTTGCCGGAGATGGTCGCCCGCGCCGCCCGTGCCGGCGGCAAAGTCATCGAGACCGATTTTCCGCCGGAGGACAAATTCGATCACCTTCCGGACAGCACCAGGCCCCAGGGCGTCACTGCCTTCCTGACCATTCAGGAGGGTTGCGACAAATTCTGCAGTTTTTGCATCGTCCCCTATACCCGCGGCGCGGAGCAAAGCCGCCCCGTTGCCGCCATCCTGCGCGAGGCGCGTCACCTCCTCACTCAAGGCGCTCGCGAAATCACCCTGCTCGGCCAGAACGTTAACGCGTGGCACAGCGATGGCTGGACCCTCGGCCGCCTGCTGCGGACGCTTGCCGATCTCCCTGGTCTCATCCGCCTGCGCTATGCCACCTCCCACCCCCGCGACATGGACGATGATCTGGTCGCTGCCCACCGCGACCTTCCCACCCTGATGCCGTTCCTGCACCTGCCGGTCCAGTCCGGCTCCGACCGCATCCTAGCCGCGATGAATCGCAAGCACACCGCCGACGACTACCGCCGCATTGTCGACAAATTGCGCGATGCGCGCCCGGACCTGGCGCTGTCCTCGGACTTCATCGTGGGCCACCCAGGCGAGACCGAGGCGGACTTTGAGGCCACCTTGGCCCTGGCCCGAGACGTCACCTTTGCCCAGGCCTACAGCTTCAAATACTCGCCGCGCCCTGGAACCCCGGCCGCCAGCGCGCCCGAGCAGGTGCCGGAACAGGAGAAAGATCGCCGCCTGCGGGCCCTGCAGGGAGTGCTGCGCGAGCAGCAATCCGCCTTCAACGCCGGCTGGGTCGGCCACGATCTACCCGTTTTGTTCACCGGTCCCGGCCGGCACCCTGGCCAGATCGCCGGACGGTCACCATTTCTTCATCCAGTGCACATAAGCGGAAGTGCCAGTCTTGTCGGTACCGAATCGATGGTGCGAATCGTTGCCAACCATCCAAACTCACTTGCGGGAACCCTTGTCCAGGAGAGACGAATAGCTTGACACACCTCGCCCCCCAGGCACCGCCCGCCGCTGCAAGCGGCAAGACCATGGCATCCCCCGCCCCATCGGGCGGTAAAGCCATCACCATCCAATTCAACGACAACACCCTGCTGCCCCTTCTTCTCGGGGATCACGACCGGCATCTGGTCCGAATCGAGCAGGCTTTGGAGGTTCGGCTCTCTTGCCGAGGTAATCGGATTGCCATCTCGGGGGACGCGGCGCGAGTCGATCTGGTTCAGGAGTTGCTGCAAGCCTTGTGGCGGCGGTTGGAGAGAGGCGAAAGCGTCGGACGCGCCGAAATCGAGGCCGCAATCCGACTTGCCGGCGCCGAGAACGATCCACGCCTACCGCTGTCGGATGTGCCGGCTATACGCACCCGCCGTGGCGCTGTCGGGCCGCGAAGCCCCGGCCAGATCGCCTATATGGACGCGCTAACGAACCATGAGATGGTGTTTGGCGTCGGCCCCGCCGGCACCGGCAAGACCTATCTCGCGGTCGCACAGGCTGTCGCGATGCTGCAGGCGGGCAGGGTCGACCGCATCGTGCTGTCCCGCCCCGCGGTCGAGGCCGGCGAACGCCTGGGCTTTTTGCCTGGTGATATGAAAGAGAAAATCGACCCGTATCTGCGGCCGCTCTATGACGCGTTGCACGACATGATGCCGGCCGATCAGGTCATTCGCCGGATCACCAACGGTGAAATCGAGGTCGCGCCCCTGGCCTTCATGCGCGGCCGCACCTTGGCACACTGTTATGCCATCCTGGACGAAGCCCAGAACTCCACGCCGATGCAGATGAAGATGTTCCTGACGCGCATGGGCGAGGGCACCCGGATGGTTATCACCGGGGACCTCAGCCAGGTGGACCTGCCGAACGCGGTGCGGTCCGGCCTACGCGACGCGCTGGATACGGTCGAAGGCATCCAGGGGATTGGCGTCGTCCGCTTCGAACAGCGTGACGTGGTGCGTCATCCCCTGGTCGCACGCATCGTCGGCGCCTATGATCAGCGTGAAGCAGCCCAGGGCGAGGTGCTAAGGGAGCGGGAACGCCCGCACTTCAGCGAGCAATTGCAAGACGATGGAACCTCCTAGTACCCGGCCGCCCGACCGCGATGGCCCAGCCATCGATATCGTTGTGGCGGATCCGGCTTGGCACCGACTGATACCGAAGGCCGGAGCCATCGTGCGGCGGGCAGCCTGTGCCGCCGGCATGGAAGGCACCGTCGTGCTGTCGTCGAACCGTGTCGTCCGCAGGCTGAACCGACGCCACCGCGGCAGGAACAAGCCCACCAACGTGCTGACCTATGAGCATCCGGCGCCGGAAATCATCCTGGCGCTGGGCGTGGTCGCTGCCGAGGCAGCGGCGCAGCGCCGTCGTCCGAAGGATCACTTGGCGCATCTTGTCGTCCACGGCGCGTTGCACCTCAGCGGCGAGGACCACGACCACCCCGGCGACGCTCGCCGGATGGAGATGGCTGAAACCCGCATCCTGCACCGCATCGGCGTGCCCAATCCGTGGAAGCGCACATGAGCGGCAACAAAGCCACCTTGCTGGGACGGCTCGGATATCTGCTAGGGCGCAAGCAGACCGAACACTCGCTGCGCGAATCGATCGCCGAACTGGTGCAGGAAGCGGCCGACGCGCAGCAGCTTCCGGGTGAGCAGCCGGAACTCGACCGGCACGAGCGCCTGCTGATCGCCAACGTACTGCGGTTGCGCGAAACGACCGCCGACGACGTGATGGTCCCGCGCGCCGACATCGTTGCGATGCGTGCCGATGTCACCTTGGATCAGGCGATCGAGTTGATCCGTAACGACGGCCATTCCCGCTTGCCGGTCTACCGCGAGCAGTTGGATGACGTGATCGGCATGGTCCACATCAAGGACGTGTTCGCCTATGTCGGCCGCCCGGAGGCCTTCTCGTTGGAGGCGATCCTGCGCAAGCCGCTGATGGTGGCGCCGCAGATGCCTGTGCTCGATCTTCTGGCGCAGATGCGGCTGCAGCGCATTCATCTCGCGTTGGTCGTAGACGAATATGGCGGCATCGACGGGCTGGTGACCATCGAGGACCTGGTCGAAACGATCACCGGCGACATTGCAGACGAGCACGACGACGTCGAAGCGCCGATGCTGACGGAACGCCCGGACGGCGCGCTGGATCTGAACGCGCGGATGCCGATCGAGGATTTCGAGGAAAAAATCGGCCAGATACTGACGGAAGACGAGCGTGACGCCGACATCGACACGGTCGGCGGCCTGGTGTTCACGCTGGCCGGTCGTGTCCCGACCAGGGGCGAGGTGATCAGTCACCCCTCCGGCTTCGAATTCCGCGTGCTAGACGCCGACGCCCGCCGCATCCGAAGGCTGCGTGCGCGCCGGACCGAGGCCGCGACCAAGCCGGCAGCCGCCGCTTGATACCGGTGGATGCGGCTCGCTCCGCCGGCGGCTCAGTTAGTACACCTAATGGCTTGATCCAATATAACCGTCGCTCCCGATAGGAGGGTGCGCGTGGCTAAAGCATCGCAGGAACTCGTTCCCACTGCCTCAGGGCAGATGGTTATCGCTTCGGGTGCGGACGCACTGTTGGCGCAGGTTCGCCCTAGCTGGCAGGCAAAGGCGTTGATTACGCGAGTCAAGGCGCTGTTGCCAGTTGATCCGAGCAGTGCCTGCCAACGACTGCTGAATGCGGCGATCCACGATTTGAGGGAAAAAATCATCATAGCTGGTTTGGATGTCGCGCAGGAAGCGGCGTCCCTGAACAAGCTTCCCAGCGCCTCCAAAGCTG
>DASYBP010000173.1:0-3477 GCA_036500715.1 Rhodopila sp. | reverse complement strand
GAAGCCGCCCCGGACGTCGACGCGGCGCTTGGGCTGCCAGTGCGTCCACCCGCAGCGGCCCGCTCACGCGCCGGTTCCCTATCGGTTGCGCAGCAGGAACACACCCTGCTCCCCGAACAGATTGGCCATCGCCGAGGCGCGGCGCCATGGCGACCGCCGGCCCGCCTCGTCGGCGGCGAACCACTGCTCGACGACATAGCCCTCCTCCACGCACAGCGCGAAGAAATCGCGAATCGTGCAGGGGTGGATGTTGGGCGTCTCGTGCCACGGTCGATCCCAGGTGGCCGTCATCGGCATCCGGCCGGTGGAGATCAACTGCCACCGCACCAGCCAATGGCCGAAATTCGGAAAACTGACGACGGCTCGGGTGCCAATCCGCAGCATCTGGCGCAGCACCGCCCGGGGCTTCTCCACCGCCTGCAGCGCACGCGACAGCACCACATAATCGAACGCACCGTCGGGATAATGCGCCAGGTCGACATCAGCGTCGCCATGCATCACCGGCAGCCCATGGGCGATCGCCTTGGTCACCTCCGCCATGTCGATCTCGATGCCGCGCGCATCGCAGTTCTTGGTCTGGAACAGATGATCGATCAGCGTCCCATCACCACACCCGATATCCAGCACACTCGACCCTGGCGCGATCATTCCGGCGATCATCGCCAGATCGACCCGGAGATTTTTCGCCAGGAAGCGAACCGGGTCCATTGTGCTCATGCAATCAATCCCGCATGAACCGCGCAGCCGCGCAGGAAGCCGGCCAACGTGCGATGGAAATCCGGCTCGTCCAGCAGGAACGCGTCGTGACCCTTGTCGGTAGGGAACTCCACGAACGACACGTTGGCGCCGGCCCGATTCAGCGCCCTGGCCACCGCCCGGCTCTGGCTGGTCGGAAATAGCCAGTCCGAGGTGAAGGATACCAGCAGAAATCGCGTTTGCGACCCTCTGAACGCCGCCGCCAGGTCGCCTCCGCAATCCGCCGCGAGATCGAAATAGTCCATCGCCCGGGTGATCGTCAGGTAGCTGTTGGCATCAAAACGCTGGACAAACGTGCTGCCCTGATGGCGCAGGTAGCTTTCGACCTCGAACATCTCGCCGAATAGATTGATCGCCTCGGTATTGTCCTTCGGCGCATTCTGCAGCCGGCGGCCGAACTTCCGCGTCAGCGCCTCCTCGGACAGATAGGTAATATGGGCGCACATCCGAGCGACCGCGAGGCCGCGCGCGGGGATTCGGCCGGTCCGCCAGTATTGGCCGCCCTGCCAGTCGGGATCAGCGAAGATCGCCTGCCGTCCGACCTCCTGGAAGGCAATGTTCTGCGCCGAATGATACGACGCCGCGGCAATCGGCAACGCCGCGAACACCGCCTCGGGATACGACGCCGCCCATTGCAGCACCTGCATTCCGCCCATCGAGCCGCCAATGACGGCAAACAGCCGCTCGATCCCAAGGTGCTCGATCAGGCGCTTCTGGGCGCGGACCATGTCACCGATGGTCACCGGCGGGAACTCGGTTCCCCAAGGCTCCTCGGCCACGGTCCCGTCGGGCAATTCCCGGTTGCTCAGCGGCCCGGTGCTGCCCATGCAGCCGCCGAGAACGTTCGGACAGATGACGAAGAAGCGATTGGTGTCGATGGATCGCCCCGGACCGACCACCATGTCCCACCACCCGGACTTGCCCGTGATCGGATGATCTTCGGCAACATATTGATCCAGCGTCAGGGCATGGCAGATCAGTACAGCGTTGGAACGGTCAGCGTTCAGCAAACCGTAGGTCCGATAGGCAACCGTATGGCGCCGCAGCTTCGTGCCACATTCCAGCTCGATCCCATCGTCGAATGTGACGTGAGTGTGGCTGTACGATTTGGCGGAATCAAAGCGGGTGGCTGGCTGGTCCATCGCGGCGCCTGCATAGGACGTGCCGGCGGCGCTCGCAACCGGTGCTGCGGAATGGGTTTGCAGACCGGTGCGCATCCGCTAAGTCTGCGGCCCCCCATCTGCGGCCCCATTTGCGACCCTCGAACGGCGAGAACGATGTCCAGCCCTATTCCAATGCCAGCCCTGTTCCAATGATAGAAGCCACCGGCAAGGAGGAACCTGCTCCCCAGGATGGCTGGCGAATCGGTGGCCTGCCCGCGCTGCGGGCCGAACTCGATCGGATTGATGATGCGATTCACGACCTGCTGATACAGCGTGGCGAAGTCGTCGAGCACGTCGCGCGATCCGCTAAGCCCGCGGCGTTCCGCCCCGGCCGCGAGGCCTCCATCATCCGCCGGTTGCTGCGTCGTCATCGGGGATCGCTGCCGCCGGTCACTCTGGTCCGGATCTGGCGCGAACTTCTGGCAGGCACCACCGGCATGCAGGGCGGTTTTTCGCTCGCCATCTGCGATCCGGCTCACGGCGCGCCCATCACCCAGTTGGCGCGTGAGCACTTCGGCGCGCTGACCCCTCTGCACACTTACACGAGCGCCGGCCAGGCGCTGGTGGACCTCGGTCAGGGTCTGGCGTCGGTCGCGGTGCTGCCGTTTCCCTCCGAGGAAGAGACCTGGTGGATCGCCCTGCAGCACGGCGAGCCAAGGCTGCATGTCATCGCCCGCCTGCCCTTCTGGACACCCAGGCCGGACGGCTTTCCCGCCGCCCAAGCGCTGGTCGTCGCAACGACGCCCTCCGACTCAAGCGAGGCGGATGAGTCGCTCCTTGGCCTGGAGTGTGACGGCGGCGTCAGCCGCGCCAGATTGTCGAACGAACTGAGCACCGCCGGACTGAAGGCGGAAACCATGGTTCTGGTCCGCCAGCCGGGTGCGGCGACCGGCAACCTGCTTGTCGAGGTCGAAGGCGGCTTGCCAGAGGACGACGAGCGGCTGAACCGCCTCGGAACCGTGTTGCGCCGGCCGGTGGTGCTGGGAAGCTACGCGGTGCCGATCACCGGAACAACACGGTGACCCACCCGGCCCCTCGGCCCGAAATTCTGGCCATTCATCCCTACGTCGCGGGTGAATCCGAACTGCCGGGCGCCAACCGGACGGTCAAATTGTCTTCCAACGAGGGCGCATTCGGTGTGCCGCCATTGGCGCGGGCCGCCATCGCCGACGCAGCGGCGGAATCCTACCGCTATCCTGACGGCACGGCCGCCAGATTGCGTGCCGCGCTCGGTGCGCGCTGGGGCCTGGATACGGCGCGGATCGTATGCGGTGCCGGTTCGGATGATCTGCTGTATCAGCTCTGTCAGTCCTACGGCGGACCGGATCGGGACATCATCATGTCCGCTCACGGATTCTCGATCTACGAGATTGCCGGTACCTACGTCGGCAGCCGGGTGATCAAGGTTCCGGAACACGACCTGACCGCCGATCTCGATCGGATGCTGGCCGCGGTGTCGCCCTCCACGCGCTTGGTGTTCCTGGCTAACCCGAACAACCCCACCGGCTCGATGGTCCCTGCCGAGGACATCGCGCGATTCCGCGCCGCCCTGCCGCCC
>DASYBP010000172.1:0-2897 GCA_036500715.1 Rhodopila sp. | reverse complement strand
TCAGCAATGTACTCATTCAGTCGGCGGGGAATGGGTTTCCGCGCGACGACAAGGCGATAGAAGAGTGTGAGTGCGTCGCGCACGGCGTCCGGGTCGGCTGTGCCGTCGCGCGCGGCGAAGGCGATCTGATTGATCTTTGCTGGCGTGAGGGGCTTCATAGCGAAGAAGCCTCGGCCGCGAGCCCGTCCTTCGCAAGATGCGGCCTGAACGGCGCGATCAATATTCAATGCGGGTGATGCCCTCGCCCCCGGAACCGCCCCGGTCGTGCACTTGTGTCGCGTGCAACCCGACACGCGATCCGTGCCACGCCGCCCTACGAGCCCAGCCGGCATGGTCGCGGCGCAGGCCATCCGCCTCCGTTCGCCCCCAGCCACGACGTTTATAGGGGACGGAATAGGGGATGATTGCCGCAGGTCATCAAAAAGCCGCTGAAGTCCTGGCTATATGACGGAAACCCCCTCCAGAGGCCGGTTATCTATCCGAGCAGTCGCCGGGCGATGGCAATGATGCGGTGGGCTTCGGACCACAGTCCGTAAGGCTGCAGTGCGTCGACCGGCGCCCACAGAACAGCGGACACGTCGGTCGCCGCGACCGGGTCCCCGGACACCCAGCGTGCGCAAAAGTCCAGAATGGTGTAGTGAAATCGCACCCGGCCTGATTCGTCGCGGCGGATCGAGTCGACGTGGGCGCAGAAATGCAGCGGACCGACCTCGATCCCGCATTCTTCCATCAACTCACGCCGGGCCGCCTGCTCGCAGGTCTCGCCGAGATCCTGGGCGCCCCCCGGCAGGGCCCAGGTTCCGAGATTGGGCGGCTTGCCGCGCTGACACAACAATACATGGTCACCCTTGATCACCACGATCCCGATTCCGACGAAGGGTCGGGTCGGGTATTCGCGATCATTCATTTGTTGTCCGTATCAGATGTCTCGGGCTTCTGTGGTTCAGGCTTCTGCGGTTCAGGCTTCTGCGGTTCTGGGGCTTTCAGGTCGTCCATCGTGGGCACCAGCGATTTCTCCTGCCAGGCGTTGACCTGATACGTCCATCCGGCGAGGCGTCCGTTCAGCTTGTCCGCCTCCGGCTTAGCTTTGTCGGTGGCGGCGGCGGCCGTGAACCGAGCCCAGACGTCTTTGTTAGCGCTGTCTTTGTTAGCGCCGTCTTTGTCAGCCCCGTCTTTGTCAGCGTGGAATACGTGGACGGTCACAGCAAGACCATCGTTCGTGGTGAAGACCGCCCGTCCCGCCTCGGTTCCCGGCGCGTCGGCGTCGGCCTTCACTTGCTGAAACGTCAGTTTGACCAATGCGCGCGCGACATCATCGACCTTGTAATCCTCCAGCTTCGGGTGTTCGGTCGGCTGGGTCAGGGTAAACTTTCCGTTCTGCCGTCCGAAGACCAGGGCCTGGTCGCCGACGACAACCGAGGCGATGCGGTCCTGCCCGATGTCCATGATGTTGCGGTCGAGCCAAGAGGCTGGATCGGCATCAACCTGCAGGCTCCCCTCGGCCAGCCAGGACTGATTCTGATCCGGCCGGCGAACGTAGATCTCGTCTGGCACATTGGCCTGGCTGCGCACGCGGCGGTGGCCGAGGATCACCGCGACGATCGGCTTGCCGGTGCCATCCGCGATCTGCAGCAGATCGGCCGAGGATCCCGCGGCGTTGGGGTCGTCCACACCGAGGCGGCTGAACTCCGCGGGATCGCTGGTGCGGGGTTCGGCGAGGCGGAGTTCGGTCAGACCGGTCAGCACACCGCGGAGTTTCGCTTCCTGCACAGGATAGTCATGCAGTGAGGCGAGGCCCCAACTACCGTCGGAGCGTTTCCGGATAACCGTCTGCTTGCCCTGATGGGTGATATCCACCCGCGTGACGTCCTTCAGCTTCGGCGCGAGATCGGGGAACATCAACTGTCCCGCCGCGACGGTGGTCCGTTCGGCTGGGGTTGTCGCGGCGCCGAAGTACCAGCCTGCCGCCAGGGCCAGGATACCGAGCAGGACGAGCAGGGCGATTGCACGGCCCCTCATCGACGAACCCTCGCGCGCCGCCGGCGCTGGACAATCCCCATGATGATCGCCAGCACCGTCAGCAGGGCCGGAACCAGTACGATGGTGAAGACGCGCATTTCATCAGCCAGCAGGGAGATGTCGCGGTTCAGTTCGAGTTGGACCGCTCGCAGTTTCTGCCGCGTTTGAAGGATGTCCTGTCGCGCGGCGTCGATGGCGGCGCGCTGCTCTGGGGTGATGACAGCCTCTGGCTTGGCGTTCTCCGTCTCGCCGCCGGAGCGCAGAGTGCGAAGCTGCTTCTCGGTTTCGTCGAGATGGGCCTGCAACGCCTGCTGGGTCTGGCGGAATTTGGCCTCGGCGTCGCTTTGCATACGCGCGACCAGAGTGAACGGCCGATTGGTGTCGCCGCGCGAGCGGAGTCCGATCAGCGCATCGCTCCCGGTGAGCGTGCCGATCAGGTTGGCGACGAATGGGCCGTTGTCAGAGAACGGCGTCGCCGTCTGCTGGCCGAAAAAATCCGCAATGCGCACCCAGAAGCGATCGTCCAGGATATCGGAGTCAGCCGCCACGACCAGGTTGGCCGGCCCGTCGGTTTGGGCCTTGTGAGCGGGGAAGTTATCCGGCCGTTTCTGATTTCCCTGCACGGGCGGCGGTTCGGTGAAGGCGGACTTCAGCACGCCGTGGATGCGGGCAGCGATCACCCGTGGGCCGCCCGCCGGCTTGAAACCAGCCAGAACCTTGGCCGGGTCGGGCATTTTGACCTCGTCAACGGGGAACACCCCGCTTCGATCGCTGCTGGTGAGCAGCGGCGTGAAGTCGATCGAGGCGTTCGGCGCCTTGGCAAGGTAGCCTGACGATGCCACCGTTACCTGATGCAGGTCGGCGGTTGCCGGGTCGTT
>DASYBP010000171.1:0-1607 GCA_036500715.1 Rhodopila sp. | reverse complement strand
ACGAAGAACACGCAAGGCGCCTTGTATACCGCCGCAAGGTTCAGCGCCTCGTGTGTATCGCCTTCGCTGGTCGCGCCGTCGCCCAGGTAGGCGACCGTCACCGACTGCTCCCCGAGGCGCTGCGCTGCCATCGCGGCCCCCACTGCGTGCAACCCGTGTGTGCCGATCGGGATCGCGATCGGCGCGCAGCACTTGTCGGTGAACCCCAGCCCGCCGTGCCAGGTACCCCGCCAGACCGCACCCATCTGCGCAGGGGCGATGCGCCGCACCAGGAACGCGCCGATCTCGCGGTACTGCGGAAACAGCCAGTCGGTTTTGCGTAGGCAGGCCGCCGAGCCGATCTGGGCCGCCTCCTGGCCGCGGCATGACGCATACAGGGCCAGTTCGCCTTGACGCTGCAGATTGATGAACTCGCCGTCAAGGTCGCGGGTGACGACCATCAGTTCGTACAGCCAGCCCAGCGTCTCCTCCGGCAGATCGCGGCTGTACCGGGATTCGGCCGTCGGGCGGCCATCGGGGTCGACCAGGCAGATCGGCTCCAGCCCGACGGTTGTCGAAGTCTCGGTCACCCCGCCTCCTCATCCGCAAGGCCGGCGTCACTGCGCGGCGGGTTTCAGCAAACCCGAATCGGCGCCCATTCAGGGGCGGAGAAGGGGTTTCCGCTCGCCCCGCCGCAGCACTGGCGCACTATCCATTATGCCCTCGCCCGCACGGACTTCGCGTTTCGCCGAGGTTGTGGCCGAGGCGTGTCGGCGCCGTGACCTGCGATGCAGCGTTGGCAACCTTTTTGTTACAAACCGGCCTGCCGCGCGATGACCATCAACTGGACTTCGGTGGTGCCCTCGCCGATCTCCAGGATCTTGCTGTCCCGGTAGTGGCGGGCAACGGTGAACTCGTTGATGAACCCGTAGCCGCCGAAGATCTGGGTGGCGTCGCGGGCGTTGTCCATCGCGGCCTCCGAGGCCACCATCTTGGCGATCGCGGCCTGCTTCTTGAACGGCTTGCCGGACAGCATCAGCGCGGCGGCGTCGTAATACGCGGTGCGGGCGGTGTGCGCCCTGGCCTCCATCCGGGCGATCTTGAAGGCGATCGCCTGGTTCTGCCCGATCGGCCGGCCGAAGGCCTGCCGCTCCTTGGCGTATTTGAGGCTCTCGTCGACGCAGCCCTGCGCGGCGCCGACCGACAGCGCGGCGATGGCGATCCGGCCCTCGTCGAGTATGCGCAGGAAGTTCGCATAGCCGCGGCCACGCTGGCCAAGCAGGTTCTGCTGGGGGACCCGCACGTCGTCAAAGCTGAGCGGATGGGTGTCCGATGCGTTCCAGCCGACCTTGTCGTAGGCGGGTTCGGCGGTGAAACCGGGCGCCGGTACGGGCACCAGGATTGATGAGATCTCTTTGGCGCCTTCGCCGGTGGTTCCGGTGACCGCGGTGACGGTCACCAACCTGGTGATGTCGGTCCCCGAGTTGGTGATGAACTGCTTGGTGCCATTGATCACCCAATGCCCGTCTTCCAGCCGCGCGGTGGTCTTGGTGGCGCCCGCGTCGCTGCCGCCGCCTGCCTCGGTCAACCCGAAGGCGCCCAACGCCTTTCCGCTGGTCAGCAGCGGC
>DASYBP010000170.1:0-3512 GCA_036500715.1 Rhodopila sp. | reverse complement strand
GCACAATGAGGGCGGCCCGATCGCGTTTGGGAAAACCCTGGGCGAGATCGACGCGATCTGCCGGACAGTCAATGCCGGACGCTGGGTCAATGCCCCGACGACTGTCGGGTTCTGCATGTATATTCGCCGCGATGCCCTGCGAGAAGTAGGAGGGTTCGACGCCGAACGTTTCGCTCTAGGATATGGTGAGGAAAACGATTTCTGCCTGCGAACAACGGCTCTTGGCTGGCAACACCGCATCGCGTGTGATACCTTCGTCTATCATCGGGGATCCGTCAGCTTCGGCGATCGCTCGGCTGAACTGTCCGCGCGCGCCATGGCGCTGATCCTGGAGCGTTATCCGTCCTATTCGCGCGACATAGCCCGTCACGTTGGCTTTGGCGCGATGACGCCGTTTCGTTTTGCCGTGACCGCCGCGCTGTTCCGCGAAGCGAAGCTGCCCGTGATCCTGATGGTCGTGCACGGACTGGGCGGCGGGGTGCGGCGGCACGTCGATACGCTGATCCAGCGATTTGCTGACAAGGCACGGTTCCTGCTGCTGGCAGCGAGCGATCGCGGTGCGTCGCTGTCCGTGCCGTCGCTGCCGGATCACCCGATCGTCGTCTTTCCCGCCGATCGCAACGACGAACTTGCGGCGCTGCTGCGGTCGATGGGTGTGTCGCGTATCCACATTCATCATCTTATTGGTATGGACATGGATATTCGGACACTTGTGCATCGCCTTGCCGTGCCGTTTGACGTGACGGTGCATGACTATTACGCGATCTGCCCGCAGATCAATCTACTGCCCTGGCGATACGGCCTGTATTGCGGCGAACCCGACATCGCGGGCTGCAACAGTTGCATCGCCCATCCGCCCGGCGGGCAGGCGCGCGACATCGTCACCTGGCGAGGTGAGCGTGCCTGGCAGTTCCGGGAGGCCGAACGGGTGTTTTGCCCCAGCCGGGATGTCATGGCGCGCTTGCGGCGTCACGGACTGGCCGAGAACGCCGTGCTCGCGCCCCACGAAGCGATCGAGGCCGGCCCTTGGCCCCTGCGAATTACCTCGCCCGCAACTGGCAAAATGCGTATCGCGGTACTCGGTACGCTGGTCGATCACAAGGGGGCACGCACGGTCGCCTCGGTCGCCGAACTGGCGGATCCGAAGGTCACGCAAATCCATCTAATTGGCCACACCGACGGCCCCTTTTCCGAACGCGCTCTGCGGCGGATGAAAGTCACCGGGCGGTACGACGATGCCGATCTGCCGGGACTGATTGAAACCGTAGCGCCACACCTGATCTGGTTTCCCGCGGTCTGGCCGGAAACCTTCAGTTATACGCTCAGCGCGGCGATCGAAGCCGGCACTGCCATCGCCGCGACGTTGATCGGATCGCACGCCGAGCGACTGGATGGGCGTCCGTTCACCTGGCTGGCGGATATCGGCACATCCCCCGCTGACTGGATCGATCTGTTCGACAAAATACGCGTTGATCTGGTCGCCGGCCGGCCGAACCGCATCACCGCCAAGCGCCCCGCGGTCGAGGATTATTACGCCGCGCACTACCTGCAACCTCCAGCTCGGCCCCCGGCCAGCCTCCGTCGCATCCAACCTTCTCGACCCCGCATAGCGGTCGTGCCCGAACGTTTCGATAGCGGTGTTCCGACGCCCTGCGGCTATATTCGCTTGCTGCAACCGCTGCACCACCCGTCGGTCGATCAGCACTTCCAAACCATCATGACGGATGCGGCCTCGGTCTTTGATTATGACGCCGAGATCATCGTCACGCAGCGCCATGCCGTTCCGGACCTGAAAACCGCCGACCGGCTGGCGGCCCACGCGAAACACACCGGCGCCGTACTGGTGTTTGACCTCGACGACGACCTGCTGGACATTCCGGCGCGCCACCCCGATGCGAAGGTTCTGCGGCCACGTGCGAACGTCGTGCGCCGGATGCTGGAAGTTGCCGATCACGTCTGGCTGTCCACGGCTGGACTCGCGGAACGGCTGTCCGGCATCCGGCCCGATGCGGTCGTGATGGAGAACCGGCTGGACGAACGAATCTGGACGCCGCCGGTCACCCCGGTCAGTGATCAGCCGGTTCGAATCCTCTGCATGGGAACGACGACCCACGATCAGGATTTCAAACTGATCGAGCCCGCCTTGCTGCGGCTGAAGGCCGAATACCGCGACCGGGTCGTCATCGACATCGTGGGCATGACCAGCCAGAATGCGCTGCCGCCTGGCCTGAACCGTGTGGCTCCCTCGGCCAACGGCCGGCGATCCTATCCCGGCTTTGTCCACTGGGTGACGACGGTGCAACCGGCATGGCACATTGGCCTGGCACCGGTGCTCGACACGCCGTTCAACCGGGCGAAGTCGGCGATCAAGGCGATGGACTACGCGGCCATGGGCCTCGCCGTGGTGGCATCCGACACGCCGGTCTACCGCGGCTCCATCGCCGACGGACCTGCCGGCGTGCTCGTCGCCAACAGCCCCGCGGCCTGGTATCGAACCTTGGACGAAATGATCCGCCACCGCGACAGGCGTCTGGCGACCGCCAGCAACGCCCGCGCCGCATTCCTCGGCCGCGCCAGCCTAGCGAGCCACGCGCAGATCCGCCGAGCGGCCTGGATGCGGGTGCTGGATGTCAGGCGCACTGATGCCGCCTGATATCATCGACCCCAACTTGTTGCACCTGACGCGGGCGATGGTCGACACCGACTGGTACAGGGCGCGATACCCCGACATCGCTGGCGCCGGCCTGGACCCAGCCGAACACTTCGTGCGCTTCGGCGCGGCTGAGAATCGCGACCCCAATCGTTTCTTCGACAGCGCCTGGTATCTCGAGCATTATTCCGACGTTGCCTTCAGCGACTTCAACGCAATCCAGCACTACCTGCTGGCCGGCGCGGCGGAGTTGCGCAACCCGCATCCAAGGTTCGACGCCCATTTCTATGTCGATCAGCATCCCGACGCTGCCGACAATCCGTTGCTGTATCATTTGCGGACTGGCCTGTCGCGTGGCTACCTCACCGAGAAGCCGATTGACATCAGTGACTATCTGCCGACGCAAAGCGCGACCGCCCCCGAACCCTGTGCCCCGGTGGATGTTGTTGTGCCAGTCTTGCACGGTTTGGCGGCGACCAGGCGGTGCCTGCTATCGGTGCTTGCCGATCGCACACCTCCGCTCGTTCGCATTACGGTCATAGCTGATGCCACTGCGAAACCGGATGTTCTGACATGGCTTCAGCGGCTAGCCGCGAACGGCGAGATCTATCTGATTCACAGTCGGCGCAAGCTTGGACATGCCGCCAGCGTGAACCTGGGTATCACGGCCGCGGGCACGCACGACGTCGCAATTCTACACAGCAACACCAAGGTCTCCGCCGGTTGGCTTCGCCGCCTCGGCGCGGTCGCCTGGTCAAACGAGCACACCGCCTGCGTGTCACCGCTTTCCGACACCACCGCGCCGAGCTTCGGAGTACCCCAAACGGCAATGGATAAGGTCTGCCGTATGGTAAACGCGGGG
>DASYBP010000169.1:0-5165 GCA_036500715.1 Rhodopila sp. | reverse complement strand
GGAACGCTTTGTCGGAACGGTTCACTACGACAACCTGTGGCAACTCGGCCATTCCTTTAGCTTCACCTACCAGGTGGCGCCGGAGCGGCCGGGTGACGCCGAGGTATTTTCGGCGTCCTATCTTGCGCGAATCCCGAACGTCGAATGGCTCAGCTTTCTCACCTATGGCGTGAAGTCCAGCAGCAACGTCGCGACGATTGGTGGAACCAATATCGTCGGGCCCGGCGAAATTGTCGGCGAACGCGCCGTAATAACCCTGCCGCCGCTCGACAATTTCTTCCACACCCTATCTATCGGCCCAGACTACAAGCATTTCGAACAAACCGTCACGCTGGGATCGAACGGGTTTTCGTCACCCGTGACCTACTATCCGCTGGTTGCAAGCTATGGCGCAACCTTCCAGGGCGAAAAGTCGACGACGCAGTTCAATGCCTCGCTTACCTACAACATGAGGCCGGTGAGCAGCGACTGGGTCGCCTTCGACGCCAAGCGGTTCGATGCCTCGCCGAGCTTCACCCATTTCAACGCGGATCTTTCCCATACCCAGGAACTGCCGCAGGGCTTCCAGCTCTGGGGCAAGGTGCAAGGACAGGTCGCCGACGGTCCACTTGTCTCGAGCGAGGAATTCAGCGTCGGCGGTCTCGACACGGTGCGCGGCTATCTCGAATCCGAGGTGCTCGGCGACAGCGGTGTCGTCGGCAACGCTGAGTTGCGCACGCCCAATATCGGCCAATTGCTGCAAAGCCAGATGAAGGACGAGGCCGCGCAGGGGACCCCTCGTTTCACGACCTTCAACGAGTGGCGGTTCTTTGCCTTTGCGGACGCCGGGCACGCCGTCGTGTTGGATCCGCTACCCGAGCAGCAATCGCAGTTCGATCTGTGGAGTTACGGCGTCGGTGCCCGCTTCAAGGTCTTCAACTATGTCAACGGCATGGTCGCCTATTCGGTGCCGATGATCAGCCAGGCGTACACGCAGGCGCGCGATCCGCGCGTTAATTTCCGTTTTTGGGGTGAATTCTGATGATATTCGGGTTGGGTTACATGCGCGCTCCGCGTCAAGGCAAACACCGGCAGGCAGCCGCGAGCGTCGTATCTGCGCTGCTGTTCGGGCTTGTTGCGGTCGCGACCATGTTGCCGTCGCCGGCAAAAGCCTGGTGGAATGACGACTGGTCGCTCCGCAAGAAAATCACGATCGACGCGAGCGCGACCGGGGCCAACATCACCGATCCCATCGGCACGATTCCGGTCCTGGTTCGCCTTCATACCGGCAATTTCCGCTTCAACTCCGCCAAGGACGACGGTTCTGACCTGCGCTTTGTCGCCGGCGACGACAAGACGCCGCTGAAATATCACATCGAGAAATACGATCCGCTTTTGAATGAAGGCTTGGTGTGGGTATCCGTGCCGAATGTGCAAGCCGGCGCCAAGACCGATATCTGGCTCTATTATGGCAACAAGAAAGCGTCGGCGGTTGCCGATGCAAAGGGCACTTACGACCCGGATACGCTCCTTGTTTATCATTTTAGCGAGCGGGGTACGGCCTCTCTCGACTCCTCGGTGTGGACCAACAATGCGCAGAGCGTGGCGCAACCGGCAGATGGATCAATCATCGGCACCGGCCTCCGCCTTTCCGGCCAATCGCCACTGACACTTCCGGCGTCGCCGTCATTGGCCCAGGCTGCCGGGGCGCCGTTAGCCCTGTCACTGTGGATCAAGCCGGCGGCCGCGCAGCCGAATGCCGCCCTCTACAGCCGCCGTGATCCGGCTACGGGCAACGCCCTCGTCATCGGCATCGACAACGGTGCTCCCTTCGTCGAGGTGACCAACGCCGGTACCGCTCAGCGCAGCGGCGCCGGCGCTGCCATTGCCCCTGGCGGCTGGCATCATCTGGCGGTGGTCGCAAACAACAGTCAGGTGACACTGACCCTCGACGGGAACCCATATTCATCCGTCGCCGCTTCGTTGCCTGCGCTGAACACAGCGGCCCTGATCGGCGGTGACACGTCCAGCCCTGCTGGTGCAGCTCCGATTCCTTCGGCGACCCCGTCCGCAGCGACGCCATCCGATGCCCCGGCCGCGCCCGCTGCGAACGGTGATGATCCCAGCGCGGCGCCGGATACCCCGGCTTCGCCGCCACCGGCCCCAGCAGCCGTTCCAGCGATGGCCGGTTTCGTTGGCGACATCGACGAACTTGAGATCGCAAAGGCGAACCGGCCGGCCGGCTTCATCAAGTTCGCGTCGATCGGTCAGGGACCTGACCAAGCCAAGCTCATCTCCTTCAGTGTCGATGAGGAAACTGCGAGTTGGCTGTCGGGCTATTTCGCCGTGATCCTGAAGTCGGTCACCATTGACGGTTGGGTGGTGATCGGACTTCTGCTGATCATGGCCGCCCTGAGCTGGGTGGTGATGGCGGACCGCGCCACCTATCTCAACCGCCAGGCCAGGGCCAATGCGATTTTCTCCAGGCATTTCCATGAGGTCGCGGACGATCTCACCGTGCTCGATCGCGGCGCCGCAGACGACATCGCCTCGCTCGGCGGGCGCCTGACGGCAAATGATGCCAAGGCACTGAAGGCATCCTCCCTCTATCGCATCTATCACATCGGTGCTCAGGAAATCCGCCGTCGCTTTGCCCAGAATAGCGGCCGCATACCGGTCTTGTCGGCGACCTCCATCGCCGCGATCCGGGCCGCGCTCGACGGCGGCGTCGTCAAGGAGGTTCAGCGTCTCAACCGCTTGATGGTGATCCTCACCATCGCAATCTCCGGCGGCCCGTTCCTTGGCCTGCTCGGTACCGTCGTCGGCGTCATGATCACCTTTGCGGCGATCGCGGCGTCCGGTGATGTCAACGTCAATGCGATCGCGCCGGGAATCGCCGCGGCGCTGGTAGCGACCGTGGCCGGCCTCGGCGTCGCGATCCCGGCGCTGTTCGGCTACAATTACCTGATCTCCCAAATCAAGGATCTGACCTCCGACATCCAGGTTTTCGTCGACGAGTTCGTGACGAAGATGGCGGAGCTGTACTCCACCGATCGGCCTGACCCGATCGAACACCGCGTCGCGGCGGAGTGACGGCGATGCAGCTTCAGAACGACTCCAAACCCTACGATGACATCAACATTACCCCGATGCTGGACCTCGCCTATGTGCTGCTGGTCATTTTCATCATCATGACGACGGCGACGGTGCAGGGCCAGAAGGTCAACCTGCCGAAGGCCTCCGCCGCCCCGTCCTTGGCGACGCAGACCACCAAGGCGATCACGGTCGCCAACGACGGCAAGATTTTCCTCGACACCATACCGGTCACGCTGCCCGAGCTTGAGCAGCGTCTGGTGCAGCAGAAAGCGTTGACGCCGGAATTTCCGGTCGTGCTGCGCGGCGATGCCCAGGCCCAATACCAGAGCGTGATGGATGTGCTCGACCTCCTGGGGCGGATCGGCCTCAACCAGGTCGGTCTCGCCACCAAACCGCTGGTGAAATGACGGCACGCATCATGACAACGCTTCATTGGCTCACAAGCTGGTTGATCCTGAACGAACTGGTTGTGCTGGCAGCGACGCTGCGCTGCAGCCGCGGTGACGGACCTGCCTGCGGCGAACGGGGAGACCACTGACCCATGTTCCATGTGCTCAACCATCACCCCGATGCGATGACCAACGCAGGCACAGGCCTCTTTGCCCGCTTGCGCGGGTGGTTGGAGGCACGTCGACAGTTTCGCGCGGCGGCGACCAACGAGGTGCGCGGACACCCGGGATCGAGCGCGCAATTGCTGCCGTTTCCGATTCGAGGCGAAGCGCTCCTGGTTCGAATGGCGGAAAGTTTGCGGGGGCGCGTCGGTGACAGAAGGTGGATGTGCGATCCGCTTCTCCTGACTATGTCCCGGCGACCGCATTCGCGACTCACGCTCGATCGCGACACCTATGTGGAGTTCGATTCTGCGACCGGTGGCTATCGTGCGGTGCTCCGGGCAGACCCGGAAACACGGATCACGGTCGAGACCTTCAATTTCGATACGGTCGTAAGTTTCGTCGCTCCATACGTGACCGATCGGCTCTCCGATGCGATCCCCATGGAGGCGGCATCGTGAGGCCCTTTGCGCATCTGTTCGGGAGCCCTCGCGATCGCACGGCGGACGCGGCTGAAGGCGATCGCCGCTCATTTCTCCGATACGGCGCGTCGATCGCCGTGTTCGCGCTCTTGCTCGGTAGTGGGATCTATCTGTTCGTCGGTCGCGACGATCAACCTCCGCCGCGCCAGGTGCGGGAGCTGACGATCGTCAACATCGTGCCGCCGCCTCCGCCGCCCCCGCCACAAAAGCTGCCCGAGCAGAAAATGATCGAGCAGCCGAAGATGGCGGAGCAGGAGTTCAAGGAAGACAAACCGGTAGAGAAGCCAAAGGACGAGCCGGCGAAGGACGCCAAGAACGACGAACCTCCGGGGCCGCTGTCACTCGACGCCAAGGCGGTGGGACCCGGTGATCTCTTCAATCTTGGCGGCAATCCGGGCGGCAGTCCGTATGGCGGCGGGGGCGGCGGCAGCCGATGGGGCTGGTACGGCTCGATCGTCACCGCACAGGTGGAGTCGGCGTTACGTACCAACCCGAAAACGCGTCATGTGGTGACGGCTGCCCAAATCCGACTGTGGGTCGATAATTCGGGCCGTGTCACCCGGGTTGTGCTGACCCCCTCGACGGGCGATCCCGAAGTTGATGCCGCTATCCGAAACGAGGTGCTTGGCGGCCTGACGCTGCGCGAGCCTCCGCCTCGGGACATGCCAATGCCGATAGTCACCCGATGGACGGCGCAGCGGCCAAGCTGACTTCACGAAAGACCACAATGCGTAAAGCGACTGGGGGACCAATGTTTGAGACGAGTTTGAGTGCACACCGGCGCATGGTGCCGCTTGCTGTATCGCTGTGCGCGCTGCTGTGTACTTCGTCGGCGTTTGCGCAATCCGCCACAGTGCCGGACACCGCACAGCCCAACAGACAGGAGACCAGGAAGCCGACGGTTTTGCAGACCAGCCCGACCTCTCCGAATACAACCGTCAATTTGCTCCACCTGATGGTGAAGCGAAAGCTTCTGACCGAAGACGAGGCCCAGGGTCTGATCAAGCAGGCTGAGGACGAGTCCTATGTCTCCCGCCAGGCCGCCAAGGACGCCACC
>DASYBP010000168.1:0-5728 GCA_036500715.1 Rhodopila sp. | reverse complement strand
GGTGGGAATGTTCGGAGCATGAGCAAACACGTGGTGGCGACAGTTGGGGAAATCCCGCCGGGACAGCGGAAACTGGTAACGGTCCGCGGGCGGCAGATTGCCGTGTTCAACCTGGGGGGCGAATTCTTTGGCTTATTCAATCGCTGCCCGCACCAGGGCGGCCCAATGTGTGAGGGCATCCTGACCGGTCTGATCGAATCGGAACAGCCGGGCGACTATGGCTATTCCCGCAAGGGAGAAATTCTGCGCTGTCCGTGGCACGGGTGGGAATTCGACGTCCGCACCGGGCAGAGTTTTTGCGACCCGGCGAAGATCAGCGTCCGGAGCTATCCCGTCGCAGTAGCCGAGGGGCAGCTTGTGGTGCAGGGGCCGTACGTTGCGGAGACGATTCCGGTGACGGTCGAGGAGCAGTACATTGTTGTGGAGATGTGATCGCGGTTGCCTGGGGGGTCTTGCTCAGGGGTGATCGGGAAAACTGAAGGCGGCGAGCGCCATTGCCAGCGCGGCCGCCCAGGCGAGATAGATCGCGATCAGCAGGTGCCTGGGCTGAAACCGCCGCGCCAGCCACCATCCCGGCGGAACACCGACCGCAAGGGCGACCACGGTGAGCGTCGAGCCGAAGGTATCGGCGGCGTAGAGGGTCATGATGAAACCGAGGATCGCGGCCACGAACACCGGGGGAATGCAAGCCAGCAGCAGCATCTCATGCCGCATTCTGGCGGCGCCAACAATCACCACGCTGAATAACGCGAGGGTAAGAAAGTAGACGATCGCTTCGGCCACAAATTCAACTACCTACCTTCAGCGTGGAGACCAGTCCGCGCAGGCACGCCAGCAGTGACAGGGCGGTCAGGCGGCCGGTCTTGGGATTTTCATCGCTGGGGACGTTCTCGATCGTCATGGTGAAGCGGGCAGCATCGGCTTCGACCCGGATGGTGTGGATATTGCGGGTGACCGTGGGGTCGGCCCAGATCCGCACCTGGGTGCGAATGGGTCCGATGCCGGCCAGGGCTAGGGCGGCGGCGACGTTCACGTTGGCCGGGAAGCCGGCGGCGGCGTTCATGGCGTTGCCCTCGAACACCAGCAGCGGCTCGGCCAGGCCGGTGAGGTCGATGCGGTGTCTGATCAGATAGGGTGCACCCAAAAGGCTGAGCGGTGGCTTGCGGGTTTCGATGGTGACGCTGTCGATCGGTCCCTCGGCCGCGGCGCGCACGGCGTCCAGACCGAGCAGGGCGCCGGTCGGAACGACGATGCGGGCGCCGGTGCGGCGGGCCAGCCGGACGAGGTGCATGCGGGGCAACAGGGCGCCGGCCGAGGCGGGGACGAACGTCCGGCCGGCTTCCAGCGCCGGCAGGGCGATCCGTTCAAAGATCGAGGCCGGGGCGCACTCGACGATGATGTCGGCGTCAGCGAGTTCGGGGATTTCGACCAGACGCGGCGAAGACAGGAAGCCCGACAGATTGGCGAGGCCCTTGACGCGATCGCGGCAGGTGACCGAAACGAGTTGCAGCCCGTCGACACCGGCATCGAGCGCCCGCGCCAGGGGCAATCCGATCGCGCCCAGGCCTGCGATCGCGACGGTTCTCTTCATCTTCCCGCCCCCTAACTTTGCCGCGTTAACTCCCGCTCGATGACCGCGCCCGATTGACCGGGCGGCTGGAGGTTGGCTCCATTTTCGATCGAGTGGAAGATAGATCGTGTCGCGGCGATCTTGTGCGCTGGATGAAGCGGTGGGGCGAGCAACGGGACTCGAACCCGTGACATCCAAGACCACAACCTGGCGCTCTACCAACTGAGCTATGCCCGCCACCCAGGCGGCGCGGTGTAGGCCGGTTGCCGCGCCGCCGTCAAGGTTGGCCCCGGCGGGCGCTCGCCGGGTTCGCTGGCCGGGTTTGCGACGGCACGGGGCGCGGCTCTGGCTTAATGAAACGATCCGCCGATCTCGACGTTCGGGGCGCCGACGGTCAGCGATACGGTGCCGCACGGCCGCAGGACATCGCCCGCTGTGACAATGGCAACTTCCACATCGATCGTATCCAGGGCGAGGTCCGGGCCCAGGCGGGCAGTACCTTCGATGCCTGAACAGAGGGCGTGCAGCGGCGGGTAGCCCGCATTACGGTTGACTTCCCGCTGGACGTCCGGGCGAGGACGCCAGATCGGCACCCTGCGAATTACTCCGCAGGTGGCGAACCGCACCGACCTGGCGGGTTCGGCGGAGAGGCACCAGCCGGCTACGGAGATTTCCAGATCCTGGCCGCGGCGATGCAGTCCGAGCACGAGCCACGTTCGGGTTGGTAGCGTAGCGGCGCCCAGGGGGGCGGAAACGGGGGCAGTGGTCGGGGTGGTGGCGGTGGCGGTGGCGGGGCGAGGGTGAGCCGAGGTGCCTTTTTTTAGCCGGAACAGATAACTCGGTGATTGATCTCGCACCGCGAGGCCAGCGAAATGGGCTGTGTGTTTGGCAGGCCAGAGTTGTTCGACCGCCGCGAGCGCCTGGGTGCTGAGGCCGGTCTGGTGGAAATAGACTTGTACGGTGCCCCAGCCGGTTGGATCGAGGCCGCAGGGCAGGGCGGCGACGCGGGCGAAGCCGGCGGATTCCGCCCAGGCCGCGAACGTGTCGGGGTCGAACAGGTGCTTGTCCTCGCGTTCGGCCAGGACTTCAATGTCGCCGGTATTGACGATATTGCAGTGAACTTCGCCGGTCCAGTTCAGCATCAGGCTGATGGCGTTGTCCGAGATCCTCGGGTCATGCAGCAGGTCGGCGACGATGTCGGCCACGGTTGCGGTCAGGGCGCGGTGGAACGGCAAACTGGGTTCCATGAAGAATGCGCAGCCGCCAGGTTTCAGCACGGTGTGCACATGACTGAGGAAACCCGTGACGTCGGTGATGTGATGGACGACGGCGGTTCCGAAGCAGGTGTCGAAGGTGTTGGGGCGAAAGCAGTTCTGGGTGCCGGCGTATGTGGCGAATGTCGTTGCTGTGCCGCGCGGGTTGTTTGCGTCGTGGAGCCGCTGGCGGCACTGCCGAAGCATTTTCGGGGACACGTCTGTCAGCACGACATGACGGGCGCAAACGTTACCGAGAAGCGCCAGGCTGAGGCCGCCGGTGCCGCATCCGACCTCGAGCGCATCGCCGAGATCCTTTGGCCAGAGCGGGCCGGACGAGCTTCGTAGAAGTGTATAGAGGTTCAGCGAGTGCTCGTCGTTTATGCCGTATCTGTCGTCATAATCGATCGCGTCGAGGGCGGTTGTCGCTGAACCGTCAACAAAATCGATAATGCCGTCGAGGACCGGGACCGCCGTTTTGCACGTATTACAGGTCAGTTCGGTGGGGGAGTGCGAGGTCAGCGCATTGCCGCACTGCATACATTGAAAGAAGGCGAGGGCCTGCTGGTGCGACCCGGCGGGCACATTTGCCGCGGGCATATTTGCGGACATTGCGTGGTCGTCAGGCGGGACGGCCATGAGGATTTGGCGTCAACGCGCGATCGCGGGTCCGGCCGAACCCCACCTGGATCTTCGCGGGTTGGCCGGTCTCGATCAGGCGGAGCACACGGGCTGAGAAACCCTGAACCTCCTCGTCCAGGCTGGCTGGTCTACGCAATGATCTCTCCGTTTTTCGCGCCATCCGGTCAGGACTGGAGATCGTCCGAACCGGTAAGATGCGCGGTCCATGGTACAAGCGGGGACGCGCCGTGTCACGCATTCTGGTCGAAGCGAAAAGCTTGCCGAGGCTTTATCGAAAAGGCAATGATCCGCCGATGAGTGAAAGCGCACCTGTCCAGCAGCCTTCTGGCACATCGGCTTCGGGCCAAGTCCAGGCCGACCCGGTCGTCCCCGGTCAGCCCGCCGCGGCACGCCCGGCCGCCGGCGGTGAAACCCCCGAACAGGCGCTGGCGCGCGCGCAGGCCGCGGCGCAGGCCAAGCGGCTGAACGAAGCGAGCGGCATCTGCGCCGACGTGCTGGCAGCGACACCGGATCATCCGGCGGCACTCGCGCTTCAGGGTATCGTCGCGGGCATAGCCGGCGATCCGGAAAAAGGCGTGGTCCTGCTGCGCCGGGCAATCCATCTTCGCCCCGGCAACGCGACCTGGTATGCGCATCTCAGTTCGCTGTGCCGCTCCACCTACCGGATGGAGGAGGCGCTGGCGGCGGGCCAGGAATCGATCCGACTGGACAGCAACAACGCGGAGCATCTGATCAATCTGTCGCTGGTGTTTGTCGATATGGACCAGCGGGAGCGGGCGACGGCGTGTCTGCTGCGTGCGCTGGGGCTGAAGCATGACCACGCCGACGGCCACCTGGCGATGGCGCAGAACTTGTTGGCGATGGGCGATTTCGATCCGGGCTGGATGGAGTATGAGTGGCGCAACCTGACCGAGGCGGGCAAGGCGACGATGCCGGCGATTACCTCGGCGGCGTGGAACGGGATGCGCATTCCAAGTGGGCGCCTGTTGCTGGTCGGCGACCAGGGGTATGGCGACACGATCCAGTTCGCGCGATATATTCCGATGGCGGCGGAACGATGCCAGGAAGTGATTCTGGGCTGCAGCGCGGAGATGGGTCCGCTGCTGGCGAAGATTCCCGGTGTGTCTCAATACTGCCACCGCTGGACGGATGTGCCCGGACATGCGGCGCATTGCCGGTTGTCCAGCCTGCCATATCTGTTTCGCACGCAGCCGCAGACCATTCCGGCGCCGATTCCCTACCTGCGGGCCGACCCGGTTAGGATTGCGCACTGGCGCGACCGGCTGAACGAGATGCTGCCGGCTGGGGTGAAGCGGGTCGGCCTGGCCTGGACCGGCCGGCCGACGCATCCGAACGACCGGCGACGGTCGATGCCGCTGGCCCAGCTTGCCTCGCTGGCCGAGGCGCCCGCGGCGGTCGTGTCGCTGCAGAAGCCGGTGCCGACGCGAGACCTGGAAGCCATGGCGCAGTTTCCCGGCATGACCGATCTGGCTGCCGACCTGACGGACTTCGGGGAAACCGCGGCGCTGATCGAGAATCTGGATCTCGTCGTGACGGTGGACACGTCTATGGGCCATCTGGCGGGGGCGCTGGGCAAACCCGCCTGGATCCTGATCCCGAAGGCGGCGGACTGGCGGTGGATGCTGGATCGCGAGGACAGTCCGTGGTACCCCTCGGTCCGGCTGTTCCGCCAGCAGACCCCGGGCGACTGGGACCGCCCGCTCGGCCGGCTGCGGGCCGCGTTGGACGAGGCGCTGGCGGGTGCGCTGGAAGGCGCTGCCGGCGACTGAAGGCGGGCCGGAGCCGCTCCTTCGACCCTGTCCGGTGTTGTCAGGGACCCGAGGCTGCAGCATTGCCGCCGCCGGTCATGTCAGCTCGTTCAGCAACGCCTTCGCGTCCTTCAGGTCCGGCGCATCGAAACCCTCGGTGAACCAGTGGTAGATCGGACCGAGCAGATCACAGGCTTCCGCGCGTTTGCCCTGGTCGCGCCAGAGCCGGGAGAGGCTTAATACAGTACGCAATTCCCAAAGTTTTGCGCGCTGGCGCTGCGCAACGGCTAGGCCGCAGCCAAAGCTGTTCTGCGCTGCTACCTCATCTCCAACTTTCCGCAGCAGTTCCCCACGGATTCGATGCGTTTCAGCTTCAATCCAGCGCTCCTGCGTTTGCGCCATCACGTCGGTTGCCTCGGCGACGTGTTGAAGTCCTTCGTTAAACAAACCCGCCGCGCCATGAGCCTCTGCCAGCAGCATCAGACGAAGTGGCC
>DASYBP010000167.1:0-2863 GCA_036500715.1 Rhodopila sp. | reverse complement strand
TGGCTCGACCCGCGGTTCCGCGCCTTCGACATCACTGGGTTCCTGCCTGCGATCCGGGTGCCTGTTCTGGCGTTGCAGGGTGCCGACGATCCCTACGGCACTGAGGAACAGCTCAAGGTTTTCGCCGCCGCGGCGCGGGTGCCGATCACCACGCGCCTGATCGCATACGCGAGGCATTCGCCGCATCTGGAGGCAAAGGATGCCACCCTGACCGCGATCTGCGCGTTTATCGCCGACCTCGAGAACGCATCTGAAAGGATTTCTTGATATGCCCGACGGCAGCAAGATCGACTATGACGGCCTGATCCCGAACAATGTCGGGCTGGCCGACGACCTGCGGGTCCGCAAGGCGCTGGAAACCTGGCACCCCGGATACATCGACTGGTGGAAGTCGATGGGCCCGGCGGGCTTCCAGGACTCACCGGTCTACCTGCGCACCGCCGTCGGGGTCGGCAGCGAGGGGTGGGCGAAGTTCGGTTTCGTGAAAATGCCGGAATACCGCTGGGGCATCCTGCTGGCGCCCGCGGTCGAGGGCCGCACGATCCCGTTTGGCGTGCACCAGGGCGAGCCGGCGTGGCAAGAGGTTCCTGGCGAGTATCGGGCGATGCTGCGCCGTCTGCTCGTCATCCAGGGCGACACCGAACCGGCGTCAGTGGAACAGCAGCGGCACCTCGGTGCGACCGCGCCGTCGCTGTATGACATGCGTAATCTGTTCCAGGTGAACGTCGAGGAAGGCCGCCACCTTTGGGCGATGGTCTACTTGCTGCAGAAGTATTTCGGCCGCGACGGGCGTGAGGAAGCCGAGGACCTGTTGCGCCGGCGCTCCGGCCATCAGGACACGCCGCGCATGCTGGGCGCGTTCAACGAACAAACGCCCGACTGGCTGTCGTTTTTCATGTTCACCTTCTTCACCGACCGCGACGGCAAAATGCAGTTGGCGGCACTGTCGCAGTCCGGGTTCGACCCGTTGTCGCGCACCTGCCGCTTCATGCTGACTGAGGAGGCGCACCACATGTTCGTCGGCGAGACCGGCGTGTCGCGCATCATCCAGCGTACCGCCGAGGCGATGCAGCAGGCCGGCATCGATGACCCCTATGACATCGAGCGGGTTCGCAGTCTGGGGGTCATTGATCTGCCGACGATCCAGAAGAAGGCCAACCTGCACTTCTCGCTGACGCTCGACTTGTTCGGCAACGAGATCAGCACCAATGCCGCCAATTCCTTCAATGCCGGCCTCAAGGGGCGATACCGCGAGGACAAGCTGGAAGACGACCATCGGTTAGGCGCATCGGTGTACCCGGTGCTGCGGCTGCACGAAGGCAAGATCGTCCAGGAGGACGTGCCCGCACTGTCCGCCTTGAACATGCGGCTGCGCGACGATTTCGTGGAGGATGCGGCGATGGGTGTTAGCCGGTGGAATCGGGTGCTGGAACGGGCCGGGACGGCGTTTCGCATCACGCTGCCGCATGTCGCCTTCAATCGCCGTATCGGCGAGTTCAGTGCCGTCCACACCGACACCGAAGGCGCACTGCTGACCGCCGAGGACTGGCACCGCCGGCGAGAGACGATGCTGCCGTCGGCGGACGACAACCGGTTCATTACCAGCCTGATGCGGCCCTCGCGCCAGCCCGGCAGCTATGCGGGATGGATCGCGCCGCCGCGGCACGGCATCGACAACATGCCGGGCGATTTCGAGTACGTTCACCTCGAGGGCTGACATTCACCGAAAGCGAAAAAGTCGCAAATTCAGAATATCTTCGGCCAAAGCCGGCACATTCCGCGCTTTGCGCGACGCGGTGCGGGATGCGATAACCGTCGCCGATGCGCGTTCTCTACCACATGCCGTTGTCGCCTTATGCCCGCAAGGTCCGCCTGGTGCTGGCCGAGAAGCGCTTGCCGTTCGAAATGCGCCTGGAAAAGGTCTGGGAACGCCGGCCGGAGTATCTGGAATTAAATCCTGCCGGCACGGTGCCAACCCTTGTGGAGGATAATGGCCTCATCGTTCCAGATTCGTCAGTGATATGCGAGTATCTGGACGAGGCCTATTCGGACAGCAGCCTGTTGGGCCGCACGATCGCCGAACGGATCGAGATCCGGCGGCTCGCGACCTGGTTCGACGGAAAGTTCGCCGCCGAGGTCACCCATAGTTTATACGGAGAGAAATACCTTCGGCGCCTGACCCGGCGCGGCAATCCCGATCCGGCCGCGATCCGCACCGGATACGTCGCGCTGCGCTACCATCTGGATTATATCAGTTGGCTTGCGGAGACGCGAAAATGGCTGGCCGGCAATGCCCTGTCGCTGGCCGATTTTGCCGCCGCGGCGCATTTGTCGACGCTGGACTTCATCGGTGAAGTGGACTGGCCACCCGCGTCGCCCGCACGGGATTGGTATGCCCGCATGAAGTCGCGGCCGAGTTTCCGCGGGATTCTGGCGGACCGAGTGTCAGGGACCTCGCCACCGGCGCATTATGCCGATCTAGATTTCTGAGACGCAATCCGGGCGTGCCTGGCGGCGCGGCGAGGATCGCGTGGCTACGTCCGCACCGTCGTGCGGTGTTACATTCTGAATCGCATCGCACCCGTTGCGTTTCGTTTTTTTTGCCATATCTACTTCGTGTCCCGCCAATACGGAGTGCCCTGCATGTTCCCTTCCAAGCGTCTGATGCGCGTTGCCGGAGCCGTCTGTATGGCGCTCCTGGTGTCTGGCCTGCTGTCGGGCTGCGTCATCGAGCCCGCCTGGGGTCCGTACTATCACCATCCCTACTACCGGGGTTACTGAGCATATGGGCGGCGTCGTCGCACGCCGCTCCGGCGGCCGCCCGACGGCCGGCGCGGCCGCGCTTCTCGAGACGACCATCCTC
>DASYBP010000166.1:0-3768 GCA_036500715.1 Rhodopila sp. | reverse complement strand
GCCACCGGCGAGCCGATCGAAGCCGACCATGTGATCCTCGCCATCGGCCACAGCGCGCGCGACAGCTTCGCCATGCTCCACCGCCGCGGCGTTCATCTAGTTGCCAAGCCTTTCTCCATTGGCGCCCGCATCGAGCATCCGCAGTCGCTTATCGATCGATCGCGCTTCGGCGCCTTCGCCGGGCATCCCGCCCTCGGCCCCGCCGATTACAAGCTTGTCCACCATGCCGGCAACGGCCGCTCTGTCTATAGCTTCTGCATGTGCCCCGGCGGCCGGGTGGTGGCCGCCACATCCGAAGACGGCTGCGTCGCCACCAACGGCATGAGCCAGTATTCCCGCGCCGAGTTCAACGCCAACGCCGGCCTCGTCGTCGGTATCACGCCCGCGGACTTTCCCGGCCACCCGCTGGCCGGTATCGAATTCCAGCAGCGATACGAACGCGCCGCCTACCACGCCGGCGGCGCCACCTATGCTGCGCCGGCTCAGCGCGCCGGCGATTTTCTCGCCGGCCGGGAGTCCCGCGCCCTGGGCGAGGTGGTGCCGTCCTATAAACCCGGCACGCAGCCGGCCGACCTGGCCGCCTGCCTGCCCGACTTCGCGGTGGTCGCGATCCGCGAGGCATTGGCGCGCTTTGACCTCGACATTCCGGGCTTCGCCATGCCAGACGCGGTGCTGACCGGCGTCGAAACCCGCACCTCCTCCCCCATCCGCATCACCCGCGGCGCCGACGGCCAAAGCCTGAACACCCCGGGCCTGTTTCCCGCCGGCGAGGGCGCTGGATACGCCGGCGGGATCATGTCCGCCGGTGTCGATGGCATCCGCATTGCCGAGGCGGTGGCTGCCAGCCTAAGCGGAACCGTACTGCCGGAGCCGATGACCCGCGGGCAGGGGGCGGTAGCGTACGGGTAGCCGCGCGGGGTATTGCAGAACCGCCCATGAGGAATTTCCTGTTTCACCACCGGTGTGCTCTGCTATCGAAAACGTCTGCCATTCCGGCAGCCTGGAGGGAAACGCGAATGCGCCTGGCCACAATCGTCCTGTTGCTGCCGCTGATGTTGGGGGGGTGCCTGTCGTTCAGCAGCAGCAATCCGCCACCGCCGGCGAACAACACAATCATTACGACCCCCCCAGGACCAAGTACGAGCCCAAATTGACTAGCCCGCGTGGCCCGTTGGCATCGTTTCGCATCCGCGGACCCTGGATTGATCACGCGCTGACGTGGGGCGACAAATCGATGCCAGTGGTCGCGATCATCTGACGGAACCCAGATCTTACCGGAGTCGTTGTTCGCGAAGCGAGTGCAGGCCCGCGACGGGCCAGCGTCGTCTACGGTAAACTGGGAGGAGCAAAGCAATGACTGTTAGCAAGGCACGGCTGGCGGCTGTTCCGCTGGCGCTTTTGTTTGGCGGCATGATTTCGTTGGCCCACGCGCAAGCCATCGATACGAAGCAGGGCGGAAATTCTGGTGAACAAACGACCCAGCCGCAGGGTTCAACTACGCAGGGTTCAACGGCTCGGTCTCAGAACGGACAAAACAGCGGGCTTGCCTCCACGTCGATGGCACCGAAACGAAATTCAGGTACTAACGGTCAGTCGGAGCCCCCGCCGGGCCCGAAGCACCAAGGGCCCTGATTTCGGCGTTGCCACCGGCGACGAGCTGAGCGGCAGCCGCAGGGCGCGGCTGCCTCCGTGGGCGTTGTGAGGCTTGATCCCGACTCGGCCGGGTATGACAGCTACGCCGTCGTCGCGACCTTGCGCGCCTTCAGATCGATGGTGAATTTGTCCATGACCTTGGTGACCGGCGTCCTGGTCTCTTCAAAGATCGCCGATGTATAGATCCCAACGATTTGCTCACGGTTGACCTCGAAACGCAGGAAACCAAAACGCTCCTGGTCGTATTGCTCGAATGTCAGGGTGTCGGAGAGCCGCATCGGCGCTTCCGGCCATTGACCATCGACTTTGTGCAGCTTGCCAAGCTTCGAATAGCCGCCATTGCCGGCGACCACAAAGGGAACATCGAAGCCGTTCTGCTGGACGGTGAAACGCTGATAATTGTGGACGTGGCCGGACAGAACAAGATGCGGATAGCGGTTCGTTGCGGCGAAGCTTTCAAACAGCACTTGCTCCGACACCGTGCTGCCGGAATGCTCATCGTCACCGGAAAACGGCGGATGGTGGATCGCGACAATCAACGCCTTGTCGGCGTCGGCTGCCTGCAATTCACTTTTGAACCAGTCAATCTGATCCTGATGCAGCTCCGCCTCTGTCTCACTGACGTTGGAAAACAACCCGATCACCGTGACGAACGGTGTGGTCAGCGTCCAATATGGATTCGGTAGATCCATCTGCGTGCGAGACGATGTCGTCTTGAGCGAACCGAGTTGGTTCGGGTCTTTCGACATGAAGTTCTGGACCCAGCCGTCCAGCGGTTTCTTGTTCGGGTCGACCGGCCCGTCTCGCGGGTCATCCGGCTGGCAATCATGGTTGCCGGGAATGGAAACGATAAGAGCAGGATACTCGGCGTAGGTCTCGTAGAAACACTCGCCGTACTTGTCGATGTCGCCGGCAAAGTAGACCACATCACCGAGATGATAGAAGAAGGCAGGCACCGCGCCGTCAGGACTTGCATCGTAGTCGTCCGTCATCATGCGCGCGACGAAGTCCATTTCCTTGCCGCGTTCGTCGCCGGTATCGCCAACGCTGTGGAAAACGAGTGTGCCAATCTGCTCGATTTTCTGGACCTCTTCCGGATGCAGCAGATGCGATAGGTCGAAGCGGAACGGCGGCTGCCCGTTCGGAGGCGGCAGGGGCTGGAAGGGGAAATGCTGCGGCACGAATTTCTTGTTCTGGACCGGGAGCGGGGACCCGGCACCGTGCGAATGGTACCCATGCTGCGCTTGCTGATGCGAAGCATTGCCGTGCGCCGGCTGGCCTTGGCCCGTGTGCACGTGGCCAGGCTGCTGGTGTCGGTTACCTGTCCCTCGATGTTGGTGAAGGCGATGCCGGCTCATTTGCTTCCTCCGGGAATTCGGTAACCGATAATCGTTACGCATCATGTTAGGCAGATTGTCGCGTAAGAGGCATGAAGCGTTTGTGACGGTTTGCTGACTGGGCGGGCGTCCTGGGCGGGCGGGCGTTCGCCGCAACCACACCCAACCGAGTGCTGGACGGCCGTGGTCTGGGCCGTCAACTGGTTTCTATCATTTCGTTACCGATGAGTTCGGTCGGGCCGCAAGCCTTCGCCATTGCTACCCGCGTATCGGACAGCATCCGCTTGAACACGGCGGCATTGAACGCGATGATCGCACCGCGTCAGCCAACACCTGACCGAGTGTCACTCCGGCCGCGCCAAATGTCGCCGGCGCGTATGCCGACTTGCGGCATCAACAGGACCGGTACCACCTCGGCGGCGGGATGCGCCAGGGATGATGAACGAGCACCTTACCGCGGCCGATCTGAAATGACCGGAACCGAGCGCCAGGGTATATTTGTTCGCGATAAGCAATAGAATGCGCACGCCCCTTTTTCTTGTGCAAGATCTGCTGGATATTCCAGGCCCCTCAATAATCAGTGTTCTGAGACGTACGCCGGGTGATGGTCGGGGTGACCGGCACGTACGTGCCTCCCGCTGCTGGAGTGAGAGCCCGTTGGTCGCCCGACCGAGCGCCGTTGCGGCGGCCCAAAATATGTTGTGATCTGCAAATGAACTGTTCATCGCTGCCGATAAAAGATCTTCTCACCCCGCCGCGCTATCGCGGCGACATCGCC
>DASYBP010000165.1:0-5722 GCA_036500715.1 Rhodopila sp. | reverse complement strand
GCCGAAGGCGCTTGCCGCATTCTTTCCAATCATCCTTTCAAGACTTTCTATGATCGTAAGCCCTCCACCATCGCTGTTTTGAAGAACGAATGGTTGCAGCCCCAACTTGTGCAGCACCAGCTCAAGTTGATCACGGGCATTCGCGTCGTGGCCGTGAACAACGAAAATGCCTTTTCGGTGCTGTTCCGCACATGATGCGGAGTATCGCCTTTCAAGGCATCTTCTACCAAAGACGTCAGCCTTACTTTTGCATCCTGGGGACCATCAAACCAGATGGTTCCCTTTCCTACCGACCAGTTCAGGCCGGCCCGGTCCTTTCCCACAAAGCGCCAGCAGTTGTTCGGCTTTTCCTGCCAATCTCCGAAACAGCCCCCTCGCAAGAGGGCATCCTTCAATTCTTCAATGGACCCGTGGAATATCGGCATGGCATCCTTATGCCACCAAGGAAGGCCGCTCACAACGCTACGCCGGTTCAATGTGATATCGGGTCATGTTTCATCACTGGGGCCGGGATTCCAAACTGAGGCACTACCCGCGGGTTACGGGAGTTTGTAACTGCCCTGTTGCGTGGTACAACTAAGTAGGTCCCCTCGCCCGCTGCTCGGAACTCTGTCGCGCGAACGACATACCTCCACTGATACCGGCATACTTCCCGGTGCCCGTCGTCAGTGTGAGTGTTCCGCTGTAAGTCTCCGCATCCTGGAGTTACTTTCCATTAGCGGCAACGTCACCGGCGAGTTGATCGCCGTCGAGGTCGGTTCCCACGCAGTAACCACGATGCGGAGGCATGCCGCTCGTGATATCGAGCAAGCCAAGACAGTGCCATGTCATGCGATCGCCAAATCCGTTGCCGAAACCCACGCCGTCTTCGTCGAAGGCGGCCAGGAGCCGCGCCCCGTTCCGCACCACCCCATGACGCCCACCACCCCGTTCGCCACCAAGCCTTGACGCCCGTTCGGCCAGCCAGCACATCCCCCCCATGAAAGACCCTTTCATCCGCCCCGAAGAGCCGACCGCCGCCGCCGCCATCGAGGCGATCGCGGACGATCTATCGCTGTTCGACGACTGGATGGAGCGATACGAATTCATCATCGGCATAGGCCGCAAGCTGCCGCCGTTTCCCGAGGACTGGGAAAACGACGCCCACCGCGTCCCCGGCTGCCAGAGCCGTGTCTGGATGGAGGCCATGCTGCGCGATGGCGCCCTCTACTTCGCCGGCAAGTCGGACGCGGCCATCGTGTCCGGCCTGATCGCCCTGTTGTTGCGGGTCTATTCGGGCCGCGAGCCGGCCGAAATCCTGGCCACCGACCCGGTCTTCCTGAAGGACCTCGGCCTGCTGGAGGCCCTGTCGACCAACCGGGGCAATGGTATCGCCGCAATGGCCCGCAAAGTTCGCGAAGTGGCCGCGCTGCAACCCTCCGCCTGATCTTTCCCCCGCGCTCCGGCATGGGCAGGCTGCGCGCAACGGAGATACAACCATGATACCGGCGCACGAGACCTTCGAGAACACCTGGCCCTTTCCGCCGCGCTTCACCGACACGGCCGGTTTCCGCCAGCACTACGTTGATCAGGGGGCCGGCCGCCCGATCCTGCTGCTGCACGGCCAGCCGACCTGGGGCTACATATTCCGCAATTTCGTCCCGCCGCTGGCCACCACCCACCGCGTGGTCGTCCCCGACCACATGGGCTTCGGCAAAAGCGAGACTCCGACAGACCGCACCTACACGCTGCGCACCCATGTGGAGAATCTGACCGCACTGATCGAAGCCCTGGACCTGCGCGATATCACGCTGGTCATGCAGGACTGGGGCGGCCCGATCGGGATCGGCTATGCGGTGCGGCACCCGGAGCGGGTCCACAGCCTGGTGCTGATGAACACCGTCTGCGGCTACGGCGTCGCCGGCCGGCGCGACGTGCCCAACCCGCTGGAGACACCCTGGTTCCGCTGGATCCGCGATGGGCTGCAGACCGGCCGGACCGAGGCAGTGCTGTCGCACCTTGGTTCCACCATCTTGTCAGTGATGCAGATCGTCGGCCTGGAGCGGCTCGACCGGGTGAACCCGACATTCATCCGCGCCTACGCGGCGGCGTTCCCGACGCCCGCCGACTGCAAGGGCGCGATCGAGTTCCCCCTCGACCTCGCCCTCGGCCGGGTCCGTGATTTCGTCCGCGAGGGAGCCGGCGGGGTGCCCAGCCTACGTGAAAAACCAGCCCTGCTTATCGAGGGAATGCTGGACCGCGCCATCCCGCCGGCCCTGGCGTTGGCCGACTTCACCGGCCTATGGCCGAACGCCCCGGTGATCCAGGTGCCCGGCGCCGGTCACTACATCCAGGAGGACGCACCGGAGATCGTCGTCCCGGCATTGCAGACCTTCCTGGGGATGGTGGGGTAGGGGCCGCTGGCGCTGGCCGATCACTCGCCCGCAGAGAGGAGCCGGAATCAGACGTCTGGCACTGCCAGCAGACGAACGACATGACGATAGAGCCGATCAAATGACCGAGCGGATCGCGCCCGATCCAGATCCATGTGGCGAGTAAGGACAAGCTGATGTCGGATTGGATCATAGCCATCCGGCATGAGGTCGGACAGCCAACCCTTCGCGTCTCGGAGACCCTCGGGATGCGGCGGCGGATCCAAGTCGGCTGGCAATCCCACGACTCGGCTCAAGGAACGTGCGGCGACGAGAAACCAAGTTTCATATTCCCGATACGCGAGCGCCACAAACATCGGAACATCGCCGCGAACCGAGATGGCGTCACGCAATAAGCGCGGGCCCAGCGCGGCGGGGCAGTCGTCATCGCAATCCAACAGAATCAAAACCGAGCCCTGTCGAGCCGAGGCTTTCGACGCGGCCAACTGCACGTGCCGCCGAAATTCATCCTGCTTATTGAGGAACGACCCAGATTTCACACGAATCGGCGGATTGACCTGGAGGACTGGCGCTGAAGGAAGCGAGGTTTGAATACGATGCAACAACGCCGGCAGGGCGTCGACCTCCGCGTGCCCCTCCACAATCGGCGCAATGAAGGCCATCAGGGAAGGCCATTGGCTTCAAAGATGTTGAGTTGCCTCTCGTCCCGTACGTCGGACAGGACACTCTCGGCTGGTGCCAGCTGACTCTGCCGTAGCAATTCACCGGCGGTGAAAAGCTTCCGCTTCATCATCTCTTTGCCGGCGTCGTCTATGGGACCAATCCGCGTCAACCCCTTCTGATTGTCGACGCTGAGCAGGGCATCCGTCGGAATATCCGGGTCGTCGAGCAGGTCTGGACTATGGCTGGTCACCAGCACCTGGCAATGGCGCGAGCCTTCCCGCAAGGCACCCAGGAGCACCCGGGCCGCCGCTGGATGGAGAGCGCTCTCGGGCTCCTCAAGTCCGACGGTCAGCGGTCGGGGTTGATCGGAGGACGCCGTGCTTGCCTGATAGACCGCCAGCAGCACGCCCAACGCCCGCAAAGTACCATCGGACATTGAATCGGCCAGAAAGCGCCAAGAATGCTCCTGACTTTGAACGATCTGGCGGAATTCGATCGTTTCTTGTGACCCCAGCGTCCGATATTTGATTTCAGAAATACCGGGGACGATCCGGGCCAGATCAGTCTCGACCGCTTGATGCATGTCCGGTGAAAATCGCTGAAGGACGCTTGCCGCATTGCCGCCGTCCCGTCGCAGGATCTCGCCAGGATCTGGCTTCTGCATAGACGCAATGGCACGAGGATTCAGATTATAGACTTCGATTCGCGAGAGCGCGTCGAAGACAGGTCTGAATTCGGGAATGCCCGAGGCCGCGACCAGAAACAGCCGATCGGGCAGAACCGCCGGATGAGGTTGGAACGACGCCTCCGTGACCCTACCCCCTTCGACGTGAAAAGACGCATCCCGATGTGGTAGGAACGCGCCGATCCGGCATTCCTCGGTCTGAACCTCGAAGCCTCCATTGGGCTTTGCGCCAACCCGAAACGCATAATGGCCCGTCTGACCAGAGGGCAAAACGAAATCCAGGCGCAAGGAGAAGTGTGTTGGATGGCCGCCTGAACGCCGTCGCACCTCCCTGATCGATCCTCGGTCTCGCAAGGCGTAGTCCAGCGATATGCGTAATGAATCAGCAACAAAACGCAACGCGTCGAGGAAATTGCTCTTGCCCGAACCGTTTGGCCCGACCAGGAACATCAGGGCGCCGAGCTCAACCCTGCAGGCGGCAATGCTTTTGTAGTTGCGGATCGTGACCCGACGAATGAAGGGGTTGTTCATGCCTCGCCAGGTCGCGCCGAGGTCAATGGGGTCATGACGCTCACGGGTTTCATCCCTCGGCACTAGCACAGAAGCGACGCCCATTCGAGTCGGTCGCCTAGGCTCCTGGCGGCAGGCACTCCTACTCCAGGTGGTCGGCGATTAACCACATTCAGAGGTGGCTCACGTTAGGCCACCCCGGCCTCAAAGCCGCCCGCGACGTCCATCGTCGCAACAAGCTCCAGGCGCCGCGCCTCGGCCGCCTCACTGTGCAGGAAGGTCAGCAGGGTGTAGCGGCGGCCGGACGTGACGGGGGCCGCCTCGTGCAGCAAGGCGGTCGAGAAAATCACTCCGGCGCCGGCCGCCGGAAGATAGCGATGATCATTATATTCTGGAAACAACAAGTGACCGCCCGCATACTCGCCGGTATTGAGGTTCACGGTTAGCGCGAACTCCCGAAACGCGACATTGCGGGCGGCGTTGTCGCGGTGGCGACGAAACCAGCCGCCCGTATCATCATAGCGAGACACCAGAATCCGATCGGTGTGGGCGACTCGCTTCTGGAACCCCTTGGCGATCTCCGGCGCGCAGCGGTCAAGTAACGTGTCCCGCAGCATACGATGCAGCGCGCTGTCGGCATCGATCATCAGGTCGCGCCTGCGCTTTTTGTTGTGATCGACAACGCTGCGCACGGTCCCGGCGGCATCGATTCGGGCGACCTCGCCATCGATGGTCGGCCCGGCTTCAAACAGCGCGATCAGCTCGCGGCAGACCGCATGCGAAAGCAGGTTCGGCAGCATCACCACAGGGGCGGGCATCGAAACGTCGCGCGCCGCCTCCGAAGGCAGGCCGTCCAGGCCTGCCAAGCACAGAGCGGCGATATCCGCTCCCGGTTCCGGCGTCAAACGCATCGCGATCCGCAGGTTGCGATCGAGTACCAGAACCAGCGAGTCGCCGCGACCGACCCCACATCGCGATAGAAAGTCGCCGCAATCGATGGTCCGGAGTGGCAGTGAAACGAGATCGCCTCCAGACAGTTGCCGGGGATTCTCGTCCACAATAATCATGACGTCAGCACTGCGGTCAGCGAATGAACGCAAATGCGGAACCAGCGCGGTGGCGAGCGCCGGCGGACCAGAATCGGCTCCCATCAGCACCAGCACAGCCGGACGGCCATATTGTTGTTCGGACGAAAAGAAAGTCCGGTCGGGTGACATCCCGTAGCAGGGCGGCGCCCGGTCACCTTCACGCGGGTCACCTTCACGCGGGGGCGCCAAAATCGCCTCAGCCATCGACAATACTTTCTCGTGCTTCACTGATTTGTTGATAATGCGTCATGGTCCAGACGCCCTGGCCCTGGTCGACGAAGCCATGGCCACGGTACAGATTTCTGACCGGAAGGTTCCGGTCCGTCGGTACGATCCGCCCGATCAGCCCGAGCCCAGCCGTCCGCGCATCGGCGATGACGGCATCAAGTAGAACTCGTTCCCCG
>DASYBP010000164.1:0-6822 GCA_036500715.1 Rhodopila sp. | reverse complement strand
GCGAACAGCAGGGCCAGCGTGGCGATCACGCGTCGATACGCGGTGTTGCGGTTCATCGAACGGTCCCAGGGTCGGTGGGCCGTTCAGCCAGCCCCCGCGACCGTCTCTATACGGGGCTCCGAGCGAGGAGCAAGGGCGACGGCACAGCCCCTAGGCACTCGCCGTGCTATGAGGGTCAGCAACTGGCCCAGCGAGGAGAGGCTGGCTTGCGACGAACCAAGGAGGACCCCAGATGGATCCGCTCGGTCGGCGGAAACTTGGCCGCACCACGGTTGAAGTGACCCAGCTTGGCTTCGGCGGCGCCGGGTTGGGCGATCTGTTCGACATTGTCGAGGACGCCGACGCCAGCGCCACGCTGCGGGCGGCTTGGGACGCCGGCATCCGCTATTACGACACGTCGCCGTGGTACGGTCGCGGGCAGAGCGAGCACCGGTTCGGTCGCGCGCTGTATCGCCGGCCGCGCAGCGAATACGTAGTCTCCACCAAGGTCGGGCGGCTATTCCGAGCGGTCCATGATGCGGAGAATTTCGTTCATGGCTTCTGGCGCGGCGGTCTGAAATTCCAGCATCGCTTCGACTACAGCTACGATGGCGTAATGCGCAGCTTCGAGGACAGCCTGCAACGGCTTGGTCTCCCAAGTATCGATCTGCTGCTGATCCACGATCTCGACTTTGCGCATCATCGCACGGATGCCAGCGTGAGCGCTTACCTGACCGAACTGCACAACGGCGGCTTTCGCGCCCAGGAGGAACTCAAGCAGGCCGGACTGATCCGCGGCATCGGTGCGGGGATCAACGAAACCGGCATGATGCCACGGTTCCTCGACCTGATGGACATCGATTTCTTCTTGGTCGCGCTGCCCTACACGTTGCTGGACACCGATGTCCTGGACAGCGAATTTCCGCTTCGCGTTGCGCGTGACGTGGGCTTCGTCATCGGTGCGACATTCGCTTCGGGGATCCTTGCCACCGGCGCGACGCCGGGCGCTCGCTATCGCTATGCCGACGCGACGGCAGAGATTGTAGCCAAGGTCAGACGGATCGAAGCGGTGTGCGCGCGCCATGCGGTCCCGCTGGCCGCCGCGGCGTTGCAGTTCCCGCTCGGCCATCCGTCGGTGGCGGCGGTGATCCCCGGCGCGTTGTTCCCAGAGCAGGTCGACCGCAACGTTGGCGCGTTCCGTCATGTGATCCCAGCGGACTTCTGGGCCGAGTTGAAGCACGAAGGGCTGTTGCGGGCGGACGCACCGGTGCCCTGAGTTGAAGCGGAACTGAGCAGGCGGGGTCGCGGTCGCTGCGGCCGCCGATATTTTCAGCAGCCAGCGATCGGCCGTAAGCTGGCCGCGCAGGCGGAGAAGAACACATGGCGCTGAAACGTATGGTTTTGGAAATCGGCATGGGCACCGACATCCAGGGCGCAGACCCGACAAAGGCGGCGGTGCGGGCGTTGCGCGATGCGCTGTGGCATAACTCGCTTGGCGTGGCCAACGCGTTGGGCCTGGACACAGATGCGATGCAGGTCGAGGTCACCATCGGGGTGCCGCACCCAGAGCAAGTGGTCAAGCAAGACGTGCTGGCGGTCCTGCCACACGGTTCGGGAAGCGTGACGGTGGTCGATGGCGGTCTGGAGATACCGAACGATGAAGGTACCAACTCGACCTTGATTGCCAGCGCCGCGGCCGTGGTCTGGCTTGACGTCACCTAGTATCGCGCATCAGAGATGCGATACGTCACACTTTTTGGAGTGGCCGATTCACACGGAAAGCGCGACTCACGCTTCACCGCGATCGGACGCTAGGAGAACGGGGCATGGCACGCAAGCGCGTCATTCTGGAGCTTGGATCGGGCAACGACCTGCATGGCGGAGACTATACCAAGGCGGCTCTTCGCGCGGTGCAGGACGCGATCCATCACTCCTCGCTGTCGATGATCCGGTCCCTGGGGATCGACGCGGCGACACAAATGTTCGTCGAGGTGACGATCGGGGTTCAGCAGCCGGATCAGGTGGATACTGAAGCCGTGAAGGCTTCGTTGCCGCACGGCATCGTTACCGTGAAGGCGGTCAAGGGGGGTCTGGACGTGATCGACCGGGAGCGCGGCGACAATGCGGTGATTGCCAATGCCGCGGTCGCGGTGCGGCTGGAACTCGCGTAGTCGATGTGCGCTATCCGCTGATTGGCGGCTGGTCGATCTCGGTTCGGCAGTTGTTGATGATCTGCAGCACGCGCTCTGTGTAGGGCCGGTACTGCACGCCAAACTCCTGCACCAGGCGGGTATTGTCGATCAGCCAGTTACCTGACGCTTCCTTGCCGCCGGTCGGCTTCTCGAATTCGATCCTGGCGTCCGGCAGGTAGCCGCGCACGATCGTTGCGATTTCCGCCAAAGACACCGGCTGCCCGCCGGAGTTGTAGACCGCGTGCCGAGGTTTGTCGGTCATCAGCACGCGGACGAACACCTCGGCGATGTCGTCGACGTGAATCGGACAGCGCATCGCATCGGCGAAGGGGAGAGAAATTGGTTCACCCCTGGCGGGTCTGGTGATGATGTTCACGTGGTCGACCGAGCCGCGCACCTTGTCTGGACCGGTCACGTTGGCCGGGCGGACGGCGGTGATGGTCATGCCGTGCTTGTCGATGTAGTCCTTGGCCTGGAATTCGTTGAAGGCCTTGTGGGAACCGTACTGCACCACGGCATGCTTGAAATCGTCCTCGGTCACCGGGCGTTCACCAAAATGGCTCTGCAGACCGCTGACCGCGAGAGAACTGGCGAAAACGGTGTGCCTGACGCCCGAAATGCGCGCGGCCTCGAAGCAGTTATCCATGCCGACGACGTTGAGTTTGGTTGCCCGGTGTGGCGGCAGATCCTGGCCGAGGTTGTACGACAGGTTGATGACGCGGTCGGCTTTCGACGCCTCCATCACCGAGATCACGTCGTCGAACTGTGTGACATCGCCACGGACGACGGAGACCTTGTCGCCGAGGGCGGCGAGTGAGGGCGCGTTCGGGTTGATGTCCATACACACGACGGTTTCGCCGCGCGCCACCAGAAGCGGAATGACGCGGATGCCGATGAAGCCGGTGCCGCCGATGACGAAAATGGCCATAATCTTTTCTCCCCCTTGCCAAGCGCCTCGCCCGCTGGACGCGGGACGGGCCTCGCCCGCCGGACCAGGATCGGACCAAGCGGCGAGGCAGGCAAGAGCGAGGGGGCGGGCGGATGAAAACCCCCGCTCACTTCATCTGGATCAGCCAGTACGGGAGGAAATCATCCGCCCGCTGCGCTAGTTCGATGTTCTGTTTCGCGGCCCAGACGATGACCTGCTGATGCAGTGGAATCGTTGCAACATCCATCTGCAGGATCTTGATCGATTGACTGATCATGGCATCTCGCGCCTGCTGATCCGTTTCGACACCGATCTTCTCGATCAAGGTGTCCAGGGCGGGATTGGAGTAGCCGCCCGCGTTCACTTCACCGCGGCTGCCGTCACGTGTTCCCAGCAGCGTGTAAAGAACATTGTGCGCGTCATAGGTCGCGGGCGTCCAGCCCAGCAGATAGAAATCCGTGTCGTAGTTCGGGCTGAGAATCTTGTTGAAGTATTTCGACTTGGTCTGGGCGTTCAGATCGACCTTGATGCCGATACGGGCCAGCATCGAGACAATCGCGGTGCAGATCTGCTCGTCCATCACATAACGGTCGTTCGGACAGTCCAGTCCAACACGAAATCCGTTCGGGTACCCGGCTTCCGCCAGCAGTTGCCTGGCTCTCGCCGGATCGACTTTTGGCCGCACGTCCAGCGCTGGGTCATAGCCGTTGACGCCCGGTCCCCACATTTCCCAGGTCGGGTGCCCGAGACCCAGCATCACCCGGCTGACGATCGCCGGTTCGTCAATTGCCAGGGCGACGGCTTGCCGCACATTCAGGTCCTTGAACGGGTTTTTTCCTTTCACATCAGAGCTCCGCAGCTCGTCCCGGCTCTGCGCCAAACCCAGATAGATGGTCCGCAGCTCGGGCGTCTGCAGAACCTTCAGCCCCGATGTCTGCTTTATCCTGGCGATATCCTGCGGCGGGACGCTGTAGATCATGTCGACATCGCCGGCCAACAGCGCCGCCACGCGCGTCGCCGCCGATCCGATGACATCGAACTCGACCCGATCGAGGTTGTGCCGCGGTTTGTCCCACCACAGCGGGTTCTTTTCCACCACGGTCTTCCGGTCCGGCTCGCGCGAGACCAGCTTGAACGGGCCGGTTCCCATCGCGTTGTGCAGGGCGTAGTTGTCTTCCTTGCCGAGGATGACCGGTTCGGTGGCGTTATGGGCCTCGCACCAGGATTTCGACATGATCAGCAGGTTGGTCTGCTCTTGCAGGAAGATCGGATTGGGGACGAAGGTCTCGAAGTCCACCGTCAGGTCATCGATCCGGCGCGCCTCCTTCACCGGCGACATCGGTGCGCGCATCGAGGAGTTCGGCGCCTGGATGCGCTTTATTGTGAACACCACATCGTCGGCGGCGAACGGCGAGCCGTCCTGCCATTTCACGTCCGGTCGCAGATGAAAACGCCATACCGTGGGGGAGGTCTGCTCCCACGACGTTGCCAGCGCGGGCTCCAGGCCGAGGTCGCGGGTGCGCCGGGCCAGTGGTTCATAAATGTTGGAAAGGAAACTAAGCTGCACCGTTTCCTGCCGCGTGGCAGGATCCATCGCGTTGACGTCGCCGTCGTTCGCCCAGCGAAATGTCGCCGCACCCGCTGGAGATGCTGTCAGACACAGGGCGGTCAGGGCGGCCAAGATGGCTGGCGCGGTGACCTGAAATCGTCGCATTGGCATTTCGCTCCTGGTGCTCCGGTTCGTCCAACCTAGTATCGCGCATCGGAAAAGCGCGATACGTGGCACTTTGCTGAACGTGGCCGATTCACGCGGCAATCGTGCTCGCTTCGCGACTCACGCTTCGCCGCGATCGGACACAGTCGGGCGAAACTAGTCTCGGAGCGGGACGGTGAACAGGAGAGTGCGGATGCAAATCGATTTCCGGACCGATATTCTTGGGCTGATCGACGTCCAGCCGACCTTCATGCCGGGCGGCGAACTGCCCGTGCCAGGCGGTGATGGTATAATCCCGGTCGTCAATCGGCTGCTGCGGCAGTTCGATCATGCGTTCGCCACCCAGGACTGGCATCCGGCGCACCACGCCTCGTTCGCCAGCGCCCATACCGGGCGGCAGCCCTATGACACGATCGAAATGGCGTATGGCGAGCAGATGCTGTGGCCTGATCACGGCGTCGCGGGCACCCCGACCGCGGCCATTCATCCGGCGATCGAGCAGACCCGCATCGAGGTGATCATTCGCAAAGGGTTTCGCCCGACGCTGGACAGCTACTCGGCGTTTTTCGAAAACGACCGCAAGACGCCGACAGGCCTGGAGGCCTGGCTTCGCCAGCGGGGTTTCTCGCGGCTGTTCCTGTGTGGTCTGGCGACCGATTTCTGCGTCGCCTGGTCCGCTGAAGATGCCGTTCGGCTTGGTTTCATGGTGACAATCGTCGAAGACGGCTGCCGCGGCATCGACCTTCCCGAGGCCGGCGGGCGTACCACGGTCGACGCGGCGCGGGATCGGCTGAGCGCGATGGGCGTGCGTTTCACCGCCAGCGACGCCCTCTAGTGTGGTGGTTCCGAAGTCCGCCATACTGTGGATCATCTCCGGAGCGGACCTCGGAACCATGAACGGTGAATCGGGACACTAGGGCAAGATGATTCGCGCGCTGGCACTTGCTGTCCTGCTGCTTGCCAGCCCCGCGGCGGCGGACGGCCTCACCGGCCTGTGGCTGACCCAGGACCACGACGGCGTGATGAGGGTTTCCCCCTGCGACGGCGATCTTTGCGTCGAAATCGCCGGCGTCGTTCTGGATCATCCTGCGGACCGGATGCCGGTCGACTACCGCGGCGTTTCGCTATGCCATCTGAAACTCGTCACCGATGCCAAACCAATTCGTCCGAACCTTTGGAAGGGCCATATTCTCGACCCGCGCAACGGCGGCGTCTTCGGCGTCGAATTCCACCTGGACCAGAACAACAACCTGGCTCTGCGTGGGTTCGTCGGGTTCCCGCTGCTGGGCGAAACCCAGACCTGGACCCGCTATCCCGGCCCGGTCCCGGATGATTGCCGGCTGGTAGCGGAACCCGCGGCCGCGGCAGAGGCGCGGCCGTCGCCGTCTGGCCCCAAGCGATCACAATAGGCTGTCGGACGAAGCTCGCCCTGAAGATGAAGCGGCCAGGCCGCGGGTTTCATTTTGACTGGCGACCGAAAAGGCACCGTCTGCGATTGTAACTTTGCCGTTTCATCACGCTGTGTTAACGTGATAAACTCTTAGGCGGAAACTGCCCTCGGGAACCATCACGTTTGATGAAATCAATGGCTTCGGCCGCTGGTCTGGCGGCGGCGGGCTCTGGCCCCAAGCACGATGGGCCGGCGTGAGCACGTTCCTTGTCACCGGGGGGGCAGGCTTCATAGGCTCCCATTTGTGCGACGCGCTGGTCGCCCGTGGCGACACCGTGCGGGTGCTCGACGACCTATCAACCGGCCGCAGGAGCAACCTGCCAGCATCGGCAATCCTGATCGAGGGTGAGGTCGCTGACGCCGCGGCGGTCTGCAAGGCGATGGACGGCGTCGACGGATGCTTCCACCTCGCCGCCATTGCCTCGGTTGAGAGAAGCATCACGGAGTGGGTCGGTGCCAACCAGGCTAACATGACCGGTACGATCACGGTTTTCGATGCGATCCGGCGACAGGGCAGCCGGATTCCGGTGGTTTATGCCTCCTCGGCCGCGGTCTATGG
>DASYBP010000163.1:0-9122 GCA_036500715.1 Rhodopila sp. | reverse complement strand
GGCGTCACACCCGACAAGATGATCGAGGTGCAGGCGCTGATCGGCGATTCGACCGACAACGTGCCGGGCGTGCCGGGGATCGGACCGAAGGGCGCGGCTCAACTGATCAATGAGTTCGGCGACCTCGAGTCACTGCTTGCGGCCGCCCCGGCGATGAAGGCTTCGAAGCGGCGGGACCTGCTGATCGAGAACGCGGAAAAGGCCCGTATCTCCCGCGAACTGGTCCGTTTGCGCGACGACACGCCGCTGCCGGCGCCGGTGGAGACACTCGGCCAACGCGACCCTGACCGGCCGAAACTGATGGCATGGCTGTCAAAACAGGGGTTTCGCAGCATCATCGCGCGGATGGGCCTGGACGGGTCGACAGCGCCCAAACCCGACGCACCGCCGAAGCCCGTACTGCAGGCCGATCTTGGATTGGCCCCGCCGCCGACCGAATCCGGTTTTGGACCCTATCAAAGCGTTACCTCGGCTGACGCCCTGCGAACCTGGGTGGCCCAGGCTATGGCCGCCGGCGTCGTCGCCGTGGGCACCGAAGCCGACGGTCCGGACGCGATGCGCGCCCGCCTGATTGGCATTTCCCTGGCTACCGCTTCCGGCCGCGCCTGCTACGTGCCACTCGGGCACGAGGTCCTGGACGAGCAGATAAAGCTTGCCGACGCGATCGAGGTGCTCGGCCCGCTGCTGACCGACCCGTCGGTGCTGAAGGTCTTCCAGGACGCGAAGTTCGCCATGATAGCGATGTCGCGCGCCGGATTGCCGATGCCAACCCCGGTCGACGACGCCATGCTGATCTCCTACGCCCAGGAGGCCGGGCTGCACGGGCATGCGCTGGACGAACTGGCGCAGCTTCACCTCGGCCACACCCCGATCAGTCTCGACGACGTCACCGGTACCGGCCGCAATCGCGTGCCGTACGCGCAGGTGCCGATCGAACGTGCCACCGCCCATGCCGGCGAGAGCGCCGACATCGTGCTGCGGCTGTGGGACACGCTGAAACCACGGTTGCGGGTGAACGGCGGCCTGGCGCTCTACGAGCAGGTGGAGCGTCGCCTGGTGCCGATCCTGCTGGAGATGGAATGTGCCGGCATCAAGGTCGACGCCGATGACCTGAGGCGGATGTCCGTCGATTTTGAAGCGCGCATGGCGGTGATGGAGCAGGACTGCCATCGTCTGGCCGGCCATCCGTTCAACGTCGGCAGTCCGAAGCAGCTTGGTGAGGTGCTGTTCGACGAACAGAAGCTGCCGGGCGGCAAGCGGATGAAAACCGGCGCCTGGGGTACCGATTCCGCGGTGCTGCAGACCCTGGCCGAACAGGGACATGAACTGCCGAACCGGATCCTGGAATGGCGCCAACTGGCGAAGCTGAAATCGACCTACGCGGATTCGCTGGTGAACGACATCAATCCGGCGACCGGGCGGGTACATACATCGTTCGCGATGGCGGTCGCCTCGACCGGTCGGCTGTCGTCAAACGAGCCGAACCTGCAGAATATCCCGATCCGTACCGATGAGGGCAGCCGGATTCGCCACGCGTTTATTGCTGAACCGGGGCATGTGCTGCTGAGCGCGGACTACTCGCAGATCGAGTTGCGTCTGCTCGCCCACGTCGCTGATCTGGCGGTCTTGCGGGACAGTTTTGCCCGTGGCGAAGACATTCACGCGCGCACCGCATCCGAGGTGTTCGGGGTGCCGATGGCCGGTATGGACCCAATGACGCGACGCCGGGCGAAGGCCATCAACTTCGGCATTATCTACGGGATTTCCGGATTTGGGCTGGCGCGGCAGCTTGGCATCACGCCGGGCGAGGCGCGGGAATACATCGCTCGTTACTTTGAACGTTACCCTGGTATCCGCGCCTATATGGAACGCACGAAGGAGGAGGCGCGGATCAAGGGCTATGTGGTCTCGCCGTTCGGCCGGCGCTGCTGGGTGCCGGGAATCGCGGACAAACACGCCGCCCGGCGAGCCTATGCGGAGCGGCAGGCGATCAATGCGCCGCTGCAGGGTGGTGCGGCGGATATCATCAAGCGGGCGATGGTGCGGCTGCCGGTGGCGTTGCGGGCCGCGGGGCTGCGGTCCCGGCTGTTGTTGCAGGTACATGACGAACTGCTGCTCGAGGCGCCTGAAGATGAGGCCGAGGCCCTCGCCGAGGTGGCACGCCGGGTGATGGAAAGTGCGGCGACGCTTTCGGTGCCGCTGGTGGTAGAGACCGGCCTAGGGAAGACCTGGGCCGAAGCCCATTAGCGACCAGGATGAAACATCAGCATTCGACATAGTTATTGCGCCTCAACTTCCGTACTGTGTTGTGCCCGAGGTCTGGCACCGCGGGCAAAGAGACCGTTGGAGCGGAAACTGGCTCAGCCAAATGGGTTGATTCGAGCCAATTAACCATTTGTTAATCTTTACCCCGCAAGATATCGGCGGTCGGAGGGGAACCACTCATGCATCGCTGCACAGACGCCTTACGAAGTCTGCTGGTCTCGCCTCATTCCCGGGTCTCCCGGCCGCGGTTGGCACGCTGGACAATGGGCTAATATTTCTATCAAGTATCATAGCGAATATCGCCGCCACGCGCGGGCGGCGGTAGAAGCGACGACAGGTTGCGTCGCCTTTGCAACGAGAGCTGCATCATGGAATTGAGAGAGCATGTCTGGAACCGCGCCGAAGCGGCATGGAAGTTGATGCGCACGCACGAAATCCCGCCGACACCGCGGAATTTCGCTGTCTGGTTTGCATACTGCAGTGACGAAAACCCGCCTCTGCAGAAACAGATTGACCAGCTGATCAAGTTGTCGAGACCCTTCAACGTTGATCTACTGGACAAACTCCATCAGGACTTCTTCGCGGATTCGGTCGATTTGGTCGGATTCATGGAAAGTTCGCACGAACTGCGCCAGATAGCCGGGCAGATGGCAGGCCAGGTAACCGCCGATCAGAGCCTGATTGGCGACTACGGCGCGACTTTGCAGGAGTGGATCCCGGTCCTCAACGCCTCGCCTACCATTCCTGAGATGCAACGGGCCGTTCAGACCCTGAGCCTGGCAACGGCCGAGGCCACCGAACGGATGCATGCCCTTGAGCAGCTTTTCACAATTTCGGTTACCCGGATCGGCGAACTCAATGAACAGCTGGCCCGCCTGGAAAAAGAGGCGACACGAGATGCGCTGACCGGACTTGCGAACCGGCGGCTGTTCGACAAGAGCTTGATGCAGGCCACCCTTCGGGCGAGCAAGGATGCGACCGAGCTGGCGCTGTTGTTTCTCGATATCGACCATTTCAAAAAATTCAACGATACATTTGGTCATCCGATGGGCGACAGCGTGCTGCGGTTGGTCGGCCAGGTTTTGTCCGGCCATATCAAGGGACGCGACCTCGCGGCGCGGTATGGCGGGGAGGAGTTTGCCGTCATTCTCATGGGTACCGGATTGGCTCCGGCAAAGACCGTGGGGGAACAGATCCGCGCGCTGCTTGAAAGCCGGCCGATCGTCAACCGGGCCACGGGCCAGACGCTGGGCAGTATCAACTGCTCCATCGGTGTCGCGGTGCATCGAGCGGGTGAAGCCGCGGGCAGCGTCGTCGACCGGGCCGACCGCGCGCTTTATAAAGCCAAGCGGACCGGCCGCAATCGCGTTTGCACCGAGGACGCGGACTGATACGGCCACGCGGCACAGCCGCCACCGTCCGCGGTCAGGGCAATAACCCGCTACCTGTCAGCGGTCAGGGCCATGACCCGCAGCGCTGACGCCAGCGGTCGGTCCGGCGCGCGAGCGGCGTCGGCTGCCGCCACCAAAGCGGACAGACTTAGACCCCGAGCCTGCGCCATGCGTGTCAGCGCTTCCCAGAACTCATGTTCCAGCGCTACGCTGGTCCGGTGCCCAGCGAGGGAGAAGCTGCGTTTGATCAAGCCGCTCAGGCGTTTGCTCCAGGTCGGTCAATGGACCATCGCAGTTCGTCAGAAAGGTTGACATCCAACTCACGCATCACTGTACCGCTCGTGCCTCTTGCGCCACTTCAACACGCCTCACAGAGTGGCGAAAAATTCGGGAATATAACGTCATGACAAAACTCTGGTTCGGCAGCGCGGTTTTGTCCGTCCTGCTCGCCGCCACAGCGGCTCAGGCCCAAACAACCGTCGGCGTCACCGCGACGGAAATCAAGATCGGCCAAAGCGCGGCGTTCAGCGGGCCGGCCAGCGTCTATGGCCAGATCTCGACGGCTGAGTCGGATTATTTCAAAATGATCAACGATCAGGGCGGCATCAATGGCCGCAAGATCAACTTGATCGCGCTCGATGACGGCTACAGCCCGCCGAAGACGATCGAGGTCGTGCGTCGCCTGATCGAAGACGAGCAGGTGGCGATCCTGTTCCAGACCATTGGCACGGCACCGAACGCCGCCATCCGCAGATACTACAATCAGAAGAAGGTGCCCGACATCTGGCTGGGCTCCGGCGCCTCGATGTTCGTGGCCGATCCCAAGGAGTATCCCTGGAGCATCCCGTTCCAGCCCAGCTATCGGCTGGAGGCGCAGATGTACGGGCAGTACATCCTGGCGAAGCAGCCGGCGGCCAAGATCGGCATTCTCTATCAGAACGACGACCTGGGACGAGACTATGTCGCCGGACTGAAGGACGCCCTGGGCGACCGGTTCGACAAGATGGTTGTCAAAACATTGTCCTACGAGATCACCGACCCGACGATCGATTCTCAGATCCTGCAGTTGCAAACCTCGGGCGTTGATCTGCTGTATGATGCCAGCACACCGAAATTTTCCGCCATGGCGATCCGCAAGGTCGCCGATCTGGACTGGCATCCCCTGCACATTGTGGACTCCAACGGTGCGCTGGTGAAGCCCGCGCTCGTTTCCGCGGGCCTGGATAAGTCGGTTGGCGTCATGACCGCGCAGTATCTGAAGGACCCCACTGACCCGGGCTGGGCCGACGACCCGGGCATGAAGGAATTCCAGGCGTGGCGGGCAAAGTACGCGCCCGAAAGCGACCCCGCGAATCCGGTCTGGGTATATGGATACACCATGGCCCAGGCCTTGATCGTCGTCCTGCGGCAGGCAGGCAACGACCTGTCGCGGGAAAACATCATGAAGGCGGCGACGAACCTACCTGACACGACGACACTGCCGATGGTGTTGCCGGGGATCAAGATCAGCACCAGCCCCACCGACTATCGGCCGATGAAGAGCATGCGCCTCGTGCGGTTCGACGGAACGATGTACCACCTCGTGCCGGAATAGTATCGGACCCGCCGAGCACCCGGCTACGAGACACCAGTCGCTACAAGATCGCCATCAGATGGGTATCACATCGAGCGTCTGACCTGCCAGGCCGGCACGCAGCACGTCCAAGGGTTGCAGCGTCCCATCCTGTTCGAAATGCCAAAATGTCCAGCCGTTGCAGCTTGGTGCATTCTGCAATAGTGCGCCGACCTTGTGGATAGAGCCGCGGATGTCCCCGGCACTGAGCGATCCGTCCGGTCCCACCATCGCGCTGACCCGCCGTTGCCGATCGAACACCTTTGTTCCGGGCGCGATCAACCCTTGCTCTACCAGGCGGCCGAATGGAATCCTGGCGGCCTCCCGCTTGGTGGGGTGTGACGTGGCACCTTCCACCGAGATCGCCCTGGTCTGCCGTACCCGGCCGATCGCGGCCTCGGCATAGGCTGGGTGGCGTTCGATCCCGATGAACCGGCGGCGCAGGCGTTTCGCGACGACCGCCGTGGTGCCGGTGCCGGCGAACGGATCCAAAACGATGTCGTCCTGGTTGGTGCAGGCCACCAGCACGCGGTGCAGCAGGGCTTCCGGCTTCTGCGTCGGATGCAGCTTCAGCCCGTGCTCGTTGCGCAATCGCTCAGGGCCGGTGCACAGGGGGATGAACCAGTCGCTGCGCATCTGGATGTCGTCATTCAGCGACTTCATCGCCTGATAGTTGAACCGATAGCGCGAATCCCGCCCTCGGGCGGCCCAGATCAGCGTTTCGTGGGCGTTGGTGAAGCGCCGCCCGCGGAAGTTGGGCATCGGATTGGATTTGCGCCAGATCACATCATTCAGGATCCAGAACCCCAGATCCTGCAAAACCGCGCCGATCCGGAAAATGTTGTGATAGGCGCCGATCACCCAAAGCGTGCCGTCCTTGCGCAGCAGCCGGCGGCACTCGCTCAGCCATTCCCGGGTGAACGCGTCGTACGTGGGGAAGTCGGTGAACCGGTCCCACGCCTCGTCGACGCCGTCGACCAGGCTGTCGTCGGGGCGCCGCAGTTCTCCCCGCAATTGCAGGTTATAGGGTGGATCGGCAAAAACGCAGTCGACCGACCCCGATGGCAACATGCGCATCAACTGCGCACAGTCGCCTCGCAAAATCTGGTCTAACGGCAACTCGTGGTACTGATCCAATCCCGATTTCCAAATCTATCCACATCGTATCGTGACGGCCCCCCAGAGACCGCGTCAAGCAGAGGCCGCGTCAATCGGCAATCGTCAGTTCCAGGCGCAGTTGTGCGACCGTGCCGAACGCTTCTCGGTGGTGCCGTGTGGCACCCAGACGGGCCAGCGCCTCGCGATGCGGCGGCGTGGCGTAGCTCACGTTCGTCTCCCATCCGTAGCCCGGAAACCGGGCCGCCAGCCGGGTCATGGCGCGGTCGCGGACGACTTTTGCGACGATGGAGGCCGCGGCGATCGACAGGCACAGCGCATCGCCGCCGACCACGCAGCGGACGGCGCAGCCCAGTTGCGGCGGATAGTTCCCGTCCACCAGCGCCAAATCAGGGGCCACGCGCAGGCGAGCGACCGCCCGCCGCATGGCCAGCATCGAGGCGTGCAGGATATTCAAGCGCAGGATTTCGGCGACCGAGGCGGCGCCAACGCCGATCTCGGCTTTCGACATTCGCAACGCAAGATAAGCCGCCAGCCGCTGTTCGGCAGTCAGTTTCTTCGAATCGTCCACCATGCTCGCCAGTTTCCGGGGCACCCGGGCGCCCAGCACGACAGCGGCCGCTACCACGGGCCCGGCCAACGGTCCGCGGCCAGCTTCATCGATTCCGGCAACGCGCCCCCCGGCGGCCAGCTCCATCTTCAGACTGGGCATTCGGTTTGCCTAGCAGGATACGGCCGAGTCGCGAAAGCGGCTCATCTCGGCCCGCCCCCCGGCGCGCATTCTTGGACAACACGCCTGCCGCGCTGGTAGAAGCCGCGCATGACCGCGATTGCCTCCATGACCGGATTCGCCCGCGCCGAGGGCATCGTCATCACCCCCTCGGGTGGGGGCGGAATAGCCTGGGCGTGGGAGCTGCGCAGCGTTAACGGCCGCACCCTGGAACTGCGCTTCCGTCTGCCGAATGGCTGGGACAGCCTGGAAGCCGGGTGGCGGGACATCGCCGGCAAGGCGCTGCGGCGCGGCAACGTGACCGTCAACCTGACGATCAAGCGCGCCTCGGAATCGCGACTGGAGCTTGATCCGGCGGCGCTGGAGCAGGTGCTGAAGATCGCCACCGACCTGCACCACCGGATCCCTGGCAGCCAGCCGCCCGCGCCCGAGGCCCTGCTGTCGCTGCCCGGCGTGTTGCGCCAGGCGCAGGCCGACCAGCAGGAGGAAAAGGCCCTGGCGGCGGCCGATGTGCAAGCGGGGTTCATCGCGGCCTTGGCCGACCTTGTCACGTCGCGTCAGGCCGAGGGCGATCGCCTGGCCGTCGTGCTGCGCCGGCAATTGGACGAGATCGCCGCACTATGCGAGACCGCGGCCGGTCAGGCCGCCGGTCAGCCCGCCGCGCAACGCGCCCGAATGCTGGATAACCTGCAAACGCTGCTGCGCGAGACCCCCAATCTGTCGGAAGAGCGGATCGCGCAGGAAGTCGCGCTGCTGGCCAGCCGGTCGGACGTGCGGGAGGAGCTTGACCGCCTGTCCAGCCATATCGCGGCGGCGCACGATCTGATGCGGGAAGCCGTTAACATCGGCCGCAAACTGGATTTCCTGACGCAGGAGTTCAACCGCGAGGCGAACACGCTGTGCAGCAAGTCCGCCTCGCCCGCATTGACCGCGACCGGCCTGAAGCTGAAGGCCGCCATCGAGCAGTTACGCGAGCAGGTGCAGAACATCGAATGATCCAGATCGCGCGCCGCGGGGTCTGTCTGGTTTTGTCGGCGCCGTCCGGGGCCGGAAAAACCGCGATCGCCGAGGCGCTGCTGGCGAGCGAACCGATGCTGGACCGCTCTATCAGCGTCACCACCCGAGAACGTCGCCCCGCCGAGATCGACGGTGTACACTATCATTTCCTGACCGAAGACGGCTTCCAACGCGCCTTGCAGGACGATGCGCTACTGGAGTGGGCGCGCGTCTTACAAGGCACCCACGCTTATGGCACGCCGCGTGCCCCGGTCGAGAGGGCGCTCGCCGAGGGCCGCGATGTGGTGTTCGACATCGACTGGCAGGGGCACCGGCAATTGCGGGAAAAAATGCCGGCCGATGTGGTCAGCGTGTTTGTCCTGCCGCCGAATATCATGGCACTGCATTCCCGTCTTGTCGGGCGTGCCGGGGACCGCAGCCGGGAGATCGAGCGCCGGATGCGAGTGGCCAGGGACGAGATCCGCCACTGGGTCGATTTCGACCATGTCGTGGTGAACGAAGACCTGGCCACCGCGACCGAAACGGTGCGCGCAGTGCTGCACGCGGCCCGGTCGCGAAGCAGCCGGCTTTCAGGGCTGCCAGCGTTCGTCGCGGGGCTGGAATAACGCAGCCGGCAGGACAGCCTGCCATGCCGGACCGGATGCCAGCCGGGTCCGACGCCAGCCACTTTGCCCCTCCGCCAAGGCGGCTGGCGCCGTCAACCGCGACCGCACGTCGACCAGCCTTCGTTGCGCCGAGTTTGTTCGATGGGTCCCAGGCTGCTACATCACGAGACGGGGCTCCGCCGGCGTCACGGTGGGCCTTTTTGCGGCCCGTTCGGGGTACCTGGCCCGTTGCGGCGCACCCCGACGGTACGCCAAACCCCTGAAGACAAGATCAACCCGGAAGTTCACCAACGATGCCTCAACCCGACCACATATCGAGACTTGGCGTTCCGGATCCTTCAGAGCTGGACGAGGACCTCCAGCAGGTTTTTTCCAAATGCGTCGAT
>DASYBP010000162.1:0-4858 GCA_036500715.1 Rhodopila sp. | reverse complement strand
CGCGCCGCAAGGCGCCTCTGCGCGCTCCGCCCCCGAAAGCTTTTCTCCCCTCGTCAAGCGTGTGCTGCCGGCGGTGGTGAACATCGCCGTCACCGAGACGGTGTCAGGCAACGACGTGGCCGCCGAGTTGCCGCCCGAGCTGAAAGACACCCCGCTGGGCCGCGAATTCCGCCGCCGCTTCGGCAACCGTCGCCAACAGATGATGGGCGCCGGCTCGGGCTTCATCATCGATCCGACCGGCGTAATCGTGACGAACAACCATGTGGTCGATCACGCCGACAAGATCGTGGTGTCGCTGACCGATGGCCGCCAGTTGCCGGCCAAGGTGCTGGGCCGCGACGAACTCACTGACGTCGCTGTGATCAAGGTCGAGAGCAAGGAGTCGCTGCCCAGCGTGTCCTGGGGCGACTCCCGCAAGGCCGAGGTCGGCGACTGGATCCTGGCGGGGGGCAACCCGTTCGGGCTGGGCGGGTCGGTTTCCGTCGGCATCATATCGGCCGAGGGGCGCGACCTGGGATCGGGCCCGTTTGACAACTTCTTGCAGCTCGATGCGCCGATCAATCCCGGCAACTCGGGCGGCCCGGTGTTCAACATGGACGGCCAGGTGATCGGGGTGAGTTCGGTGATCGTGTCACCCACCGGCGCGTCAGTCGGCATCGGCTTTGCCATTCCAAGTGAGACGGTCAGCCGGATCGTGACCCAGCTGCTCAGCAAGGGGTCGATTGAACGGGGCTGGCTGGGTGTTGCGGTCGACGATCATGAGGGGGCAGTCACCATCGCCAGCGTCGACCATAACGGCCCGGCGGCGAAATCAGGGATCAAGCCGGGCGATGTGATCCTGGCGATTAATGGCGACCGGATCGAGAGTTCGCGCGGCCTGATCAGAGCCGTCGCCGCGGTCGCGCCGGGCAACAGCGTTCGCGTCACCGTGCGTCGTCAGGGGCGGGAGATTGATGTTCCGGTCAACATCGGCCGCCGGCCGACTGAGCAGAGTGCGGGCTAGTGTTCCCGATTCGAAAGTTCGTCACAATGTGGATTAGCCGCTTTGCGGACTTTCTAATCACTAGGAACACTAGCCAACCATTGTTTTCTAGTGTGGTTAGCGGTTCCGCAGTCCGCGTCACGCCGGAGGTGTGCTGTTCGCAGGACGGCGATGATCCACAGTATGGCGGACTTCGGAACCGCCACACTAGCATCCGATCGCGGCGCGCTGGTGGCTGCGAAGCGGGAATCGGATGCGGCGGGTAAACAAGGAGGGCAAGATGCGCATCCTGGTGGTCGAGGATGACAAGGACGTGGCCGGATTCGTCGTGCGCGGCTTGCGCGAGGCTGGTCACGTGGTCGAACACGCCGACAACGGCCGCGACGGACTGTTCATGGCAGCCAGCGAGGCGTTTGACGCGGTGATCCTCGACCGAATGCTGCCGGGCGGGATCGATGGGCTGAAAATCCTGGAAACCCTGCGCGGGCAGAAGAACGCCGTGCCAGTGTTGATCCTGTCCGCGATGGCCGAAGTCGACGATCGGGTCAAAGGCCTGAAAGCCGGCAGCGACGACTATCTGACCAAGCCGTTCGCCTTCGCCGAACTGCTGGCCCGGGTCGAGGCGCTCAACCGCCGCGGCAAGGGCGAAGGTCCGGTGACCAAGCTGGTTGTCGAGGACCTGGAACTCGATCTGCTGTCGCGCCAGGTGAAGCGTGCCGGGCAGAAGGTCGATCTGCAGCCGCGGGAGTTCCGCCTGCTGGAATATCTGATGCGCCACGCCGGTCAGGTCGTGACCCGGACCATGCTGCTCGAGGGCGTCTGGGACTATCACTTCGACCCTCAGACGAACGTGATCGATGTACATGTCTCCCGCCTGCGCCAGAAGGTGGACAAGCCGTTCCCGACCGGGCTGATCCATACGGTGCGTAACGCGGGCTACATGTTGCGGGCGGAGCAGCCGTAGTATCCGTAGTATCCGGTATCTGTTGGGAGGCGCCAGTGGCAGAGGTCACGACGGGTGATCACTGGCTGACCATGACCTGCTGGACGACGGTCCGGAAATGATCGATCGCCGCCTGTTCCGATCCGCCGGATTCCGCTTCGGCGCCGTCTATGCGCTGTTGCTCGCGGTCAGCGCGACGGCGCTGGCGATGTTCCTGTGGTGGGCGACCGCCGGCCTGCTGGATCGGCAGACCGAGGCGGCGATCAATGCCGACGCCCAGGGTTTGTCGGAGCGCTGGGCCGATGGCGGCCTGCCGGCACTGGTCGTCACCATCGAGGAGCGTCTGGCACAGAACATCGACGACGATGCGATCTACCTGCTGACCGACCCGGAGATGAAGCGCCTCGCCGGCAATCTGGCCAATTGGCCGCCCTCGGTGACCACCGCGGGGCCGTGGTATGAACTGCCGGTCATGCGCGCCGGCATGAAGTCGTTGGCGACGGTGCAGCGATACGAGTTGCCCGGTGGCTTCCACCTGCTGATCGGCCGCGACGTCCAGGTGCGGTCGCAATTGCGCAAGATGCTGACCGATGCGTTGTTGTGGGCCGCAGGGGTCGTGCTGTTGATGGCGAGCGTGGGGGCGCTGGTGATTCGCAACCTGTTCCGCCGCACCCTGGCCAACATATCCGCGACTTCTATCGCCATTGCCGGCGGCGATTTCGCCCAGCGGGTGAAGTTAACCGGACGCGGCGATGAATTCGACCAGGTCGCCGAAGTGATCAACGACATGCTGGACCGCATCGGCCGGCTGATGGACGGCGTGCGCCAGGTCTCCAATGCCATCGCGCACGATCTTCGCACGCCGATCACCCGCGCCCGAGCCCGGTTAGAGGACGCCGCGCTGTACGCCGAAAGCGCGGACGACCTGCGTGCCGCGATCGAGCGGGCGACACTAGATCTTGATGGTATCGTGGGCGTATTCCAGGCGCTGCTGCGCATCGCCGAGATCGAGGCCGGGTCGCGGCGGTCCTCGTTTGCCCGCCTCGACCTCGCACCACTTCTGGCAGAGGTCGCGGAGCTGTATGGCGCGGTCGCGGAAGAGCGCGACATCGTCCTGCGGCTTGAATCGCCTGACGCGGTTCCGGTCTATGGCGACAAGGCGATGATCCAACAGGCGATCGCCAACCTGGTGGACAACGCGGTGAAGTTCTCGCCCGATGGCGGAACGGTTCGGATCACCGCCTCGGTCACGGCGACGGTGCTGATCGCAGTTCAGGATCAAGGACCTGGGATTCCGCTGATGGAACGGGAGAGAGCAACCGACCGCTTCTACCGGGGCGAGTCCGCCCGTAGTACGCCCGGGTCGGGCCTGGGCTTGTCGCTGGTGCTCGCGGTTGCACACCTGCACGGCGGGTCATTGCGGCTGGAGGACAGCCGCCCCGGGCTGCGCGCGATCCTGTCGCTGCCCCTTCCCGAGGCGGCGGAGGTTCGGCCCGCCCCCGCCAAAGTCGCGGCCGAATACTAACGGTTTTGTCACGATTGAAACAGGACACCGAGACCCCCGGTGTGCCAAACACGCCAGCATGTTTTCTACGCGTACACTCGGCGTCGCCGGGCTGCTTTTGCTGGGTGGGTGGCTCGTGATTTCGGGCGCTTCGGTTTCCGCGCAGGTAGCGCTTGTCCAGACGTCGCCCATGGAGATCACCACCGACACACCGGAGTACTGCCGCAAATTGCTTGACCGGATGAGCAGCCTCGCGCGGCTGGCGACGACGCCGCTACCGCGGGAGGTGACCGACCTCACGTCTGAAGGTCAGCGGATGTGCGACCACGGGCAGACCCGGGGCGGCATCATGCGGCTGCGCAGTGCGCTGATGATCATGGAGAGGGGCAACGGTCCCGCCTATCGATAGATTTTATCTATCGTCAGACGAAGCGGCTTTCTTGCATTTCCGCAGAGGCCCCCCTCTATTCTGCGCAGACTGCCAGATTATATCCCGTTATGGGAGGAGCGGATGGCTGAGTTCGAGCCATGGAACAGCGATCGCGCGGACGCGATCATCGCCGCGAATTTGAACCTTGAGGGCGCCGCCCTGCCGATTCTGCATGCGCTGCAAGGCGTCTTCGGCTGCCTTCCCCTGGATGCGGAGCCACTGGTGGCCGCCGCGTTGAATCTGACCCGGGCAGAGGTACATGGGATCGTAACTTTCTATCATGAGTTCCGCCGCACCCCGCCCGGCCGGCACGTGCTGCGTGTCTGCCGAGCCGAGGCCTGTCAGTCGGTGGGTGGGGACCAGACGAGCGCCCATCTGCGACGCGCCTTGGGGGTTGGCTGGCATGAAACCACGGCGGATGGCGCGGTGACGATCGAGCCAGTGTTTTGCCTCGGCCTCTGCGCCACCGGCCCGGCCGCCCTGGTCGACGGCCGCCCGGTCGGGCGGCTCAACCCGGCGCGGGTCGACCAAATGCTCGAGACGCTCACATGACCCGGGTTTTTGTTCCGCGCGATGCAGCGGCGTTGGCAGTCGGCGCCGATGCGGTGGCGGCGGCGCTGGCGGATCATGCCGATGTGGTGCGCACCGGCTCCCGCGGGCTGTTCTGGCTGGAGCCGATGATCGAGGTCGAGACGGGAGCAGGCCAGACGGGGGCAGGCCAGACGGGGGCAGACCAGACCCGCGCAGGCCAGATGGGGGGAGGCCGTATCGCTTATGGCCCGGTCGATGCCAGCGACGTTCCCGCCCTGCTTGCGGATGGTCTGCTTACCGGCGCGGCGCAGCGCCTGCGGCTGGGGGTCCCGGAGACCATCCCGTTTCTGGCCCGCCAAAGCCGACTGACGTTTGCCCGCTGCGGCATTATCGACCCGCTATCGTTGGATGCATATCGCGCCCATGGCGGCATGGCTGGCCTGGAAACGGCCCGAACGATGCCAGCCA
>DASYBP010000161.1:0-2564 GCA_036500715.1 Rhodopila sp. | reverse complement strand
TTGAATTTTCCATCGTCACCCGCCGGGTAGTGCTTCGTCATATCCTCCTTCACCGCGGCGGTCGGAAAACTCTGACCGTGGATACGCACGTCGAAGCGGTCGAGGCAGTAGGTTTCAGCCGCCGCGGCGCTCAGTTGGCGGGCGCCGTCGGGCAGCCTGAGCTGGCGGGTGATGACGCTCTGAGCGTCATGGTTGCCGCGGATGGCGATGAAGGGGATTTGCGACTTGCTGAGCCGGCCGACCTGCCGCACGAGGAACTGTCCGGTCCGCCAGTCCGGCCAGTCGCCATCGTAGAGGTCGCCGGCGGCCACCACGAAGTCGACCTGGTTGTCAATGGCATAGTCGACAAGGTCGACGAAGGCGTCGCGGGTGGCGCTTCGGATACGCCCGACCGGCGCGTCCGGATCGGCCTCCAGGCCTCGGAGCGGGCTGTCGATGTGCAGATCGGCGCAGTGGATGAAACGGAAGGAGGCCATTGGCTTGCTTGCAGTCACCTTCACCAAGGTTACGTTGGGCGGTTATGTCCGAGCGGCTTTGCGCAACAGGCGGTTGGCGAGGTCTTTTGGCAGGCCGGCCGCGATCAGCAACCCCGCATCGCAAACCGTCCGCTTGCGCACCGAGATCATCAGCGCCTCGATCGCCCTCTCCAGCCGGTCGGGATCGACCGTCACCGGGGGCGTTGTTTCCGCCGGAACGCCCTGGACGAACGGCTTCAGCCGCAGCTTGGTCCGGTGGTCTGGGACGCCCGCTTTGTCATCCATATCCAGGCCCCGGTAATAGCGCTTCTGCCACTTGTCGGCGGGGGCCACCGGCGGCGCTTCCGCGACCTGAGCCTGGAAGCTGTTGCGCGACCGGCTCCAGTCGGCGAACTGCCGGGCGGCATCGGGGTTGTCGTTCAATGGCACGAATTTTGGGTTCATGCGCTCCAGCGCGCCGCGCTGGGTCGGCTGGACGAAACAGATGGGTTCGCCCGCTTCGAAGCGGATCCAATGGTTTCGCCGGGTGAAGCGCCAGTTCATGGTGAACGTGTAGGGCGACCAATCGGTCTCGATGACGCCGGACAACGGCGCGATGCCATCCTTAGCGGTGTTGGGGGAGCCGCCGACGAACAGATTCCACTCCGGCGGGGTGCGGAACAGGCCCTGGATATGGATGGTCAAGGTGGCTTGCCCGAACAGCGACACCGGTGTGGAGGTCGCCGGCATGTCGGGGTCGGAACGGATGATGACGTCGGCCGTGCTGTTGCCACCGCACCAATAGGCCTCAAAGCCGGCCGGGGTAAGGATCTCCCAGCCATGGGCGTTGGCGATGTTGAGCGGAAGGCAGCGATAGGCGAAGGCCTCGGGGGTTGCATCCATCCAGGGGCGGGTCGCTTCGGCGGGGCGGATGAGGGGCGCCCAGCCCTCGTGCAGATAGCACAGGAAATCCATCGCCGAGTCCCTATCGGTTGGTGCCAGCAATTTAGCCCGGCGGCGGCCGTAGTGCAGCCTTTTTTCCGGTCGCCGCGAAGGGCGGCCGAGCAACGATCCGGTTCTGTGAGCATCGGGGGACGCAAAGCGGTGGATTTCGATTTCGATTTTTTGCAATAACAACCATGACTTCATGGCAAAGATTTCGTGAGCATGCGGATCTCGGTCTTCGGTATCGGCTATGTCGGCGTTGTGGCCTGCGGGTGTCTGGCCGAGTTGGGCCACCGGGTTATCGGGGTGGATATCTCGGCAGACAAGATCGCGATGCTGGCGTCAGGCCGTTCGCCGGTGGTCGAGGAAGCAATCGATACGCTGATCGCCAGCGCGGTCAGGCAGGGCCGGCTGACGGCAACCCGCGACGTGGCGGCGGCGGTGTTCGGGTCGGAGGTTTCCTTCATCTCCGTCGGCACGCCCAGCGCGGCGGATGGCCGTGCCGCGCTGGGCGCCGTGGAGGGGGTCGTCAAGGCGATCGGAACCGCGATCCGGACCAAGCCAGGGGCCCATACCCTCGTGATGCGTTCGACCGTACCGCCGGGGACGGCGGAGGACCGGCTCATTCCGCTGCTGCAAGAGGCGAGCGGGCGGCGACAGGGCGACGGTCTTGCGTACTACAGCAATCCGGAATTTCTGCGCGAGGGTTCCTCGGTGCGTGATTTTCGCTGCCCGCCGTTCACCCTGATCGGGGCGCGCGCCGGGGATGACGCCGCGATTTTGCGAGAGGTCTACGCCGGGATCGATGCGCCGGTGCATGTCGTGGGGTATCGCGTCGCCGAGGGCGTCAAGCACATCGCCAACGTCTTTCATGCCGTCAAGCTCACGTTTGCCAACGAGGCCGGCGCGATCCTGGCCGCGCACGGCGTGGATGCCAGGGAGGCGTTGCGGCTGCTGTGCGAGGATCGGATCCTGAACATTTCGTCCGCGTATCTGCGACCGGGGTTTGCGTTCGGCGGGTCATGCCTGCCGAAGGACGTGCGCAGTTTCGTTTCTATGGCCGAGCAGAAGCACCTGGCCGCACCGATGCTGAAGCATCTGCTGGCAGCGAACACCGCTGTCATAGACCGCACCTTTGACGCGGTAGCCCGCCACGGCAGACAG